>DATFUK010000047.1:0-8422 GCA_035260865.1 Candidatus Methylomirabilota bacterium
GGGCGAGCCAGGCGAGCCTCTTCGAGCGCCACAGGTGGGGCACGGCGGACATGGTACACGGCTTCACAAGCGGGGCGCTCGTTGCAAGGTATCGCGCGGTTCTGATACCGTGGTCGGGTCACCCTGACCTTCAAGGAGCTCGTAATGAAGAAGTACTACCTGATGGCGCCGGGGCCCACGCCCGTGCCGTCGAACGTGCTGCTGGCCATGGCCCAGCCGATGCTCCACCACCGGACGCCGGAGTACGAGGCGCTCTTCCTCGAGGTCCGGACCGGGCTCAAGCGGCTCTTCCAGACCAGCCAGGACGTGGTCCCGTTCACGTCGTCGGGCACCGGAGCTCTCGAAGCCGCTGTGGTCAACACGCTGTCGGTGGGCGACACCGTGCTGGTGCTCCGCGCGGGCAAGTTCGGCGAGCGCTGGGAGGAGATCTGCCGCGCGTACGGCGTCACCGTGATCCCGATGGACGCGCCCTTCGGCCAGACGGTGCCCGCGTCCGCCTTCGCCGAGGCGCTTCGCCGCCACCCGGAGGCGAAGGCGGTGCTGATGCAGCACAGTGAGTCGTCCACCGGCGTGCTCCACGACGTCAAGGGCATCGCGGCGGTCACCCGCACGACCCCGGTGATCCTGATCGTGGACGCGGTGTCGAGCCTCGGCATCGCCGACTTGCGCATGGACGAGTGGGGTGTGGACGCGGTGGTCGCGGGCTCCCAGAAGGGGCTGATGCTTCCGCCGGGTCTGTCGTTCTGTGCGCTCTCGGAGAAGGCGTGGGGTCACGTCAAGGTTTCGCGGCTCCCGAAGTACTACTTCGACATCGCGACCGAGCGGAAATTCGTGGCGAAGAACGAATGCCGCTTCACCCCGGCCGTCTCCATCTTCGTGGGACTGCGCGAGGTGCTGAAGATGATCGAGACCGAAGGGCTGCCGAACGTGTTCCGGCGCCACGAGCGGCTGGCCCGCGCCACGCGCTCCGGCGTGGAGGCCCTCGGGCTCGAGCTGTTCGCCAAGTCCGGGCCGAGCCCGGCCCTGACCGCGGTGGTCGCCCCGCGCGGGATCGACAGCGAGGCGGTGCTGTCCACCTACTCCACCTCCCAGAACATCACGATCGCGGGCGGGCAGGGGGAGATGAAGGGGCGCGTGTTCCGGCTCGGCCACATGGGCTATGTCGGCGACTTCGACGTGATCACCGCGCTCGCCGCGCTCGAGCAGGTCCTGCAGGAGCTCGGCTATCCCGTCGACTTCGGCGCCGCGGTCCGCGCGGCCCAGAAGGTCCTGGCCGAGCGCTGAGCATGATGCGGGTGCTGCTGCTTCGTCACGCGGAGACCGACTGGAATCGGGAGCGCCGCTTCCAGGGCTGGCGCGATAGCCCGCTCTCCGCCGTCGGCCGGGAACAGGCCGAGTCGGCGGCGCGGTTCCTGGCCGGCTCCCCGGTGGCCGCGGTCTGGTCGAGCCCGCTCGGGCGCGCGCGGGAGACCGCCGACCTCATCGCGGCCCCGCACCGGCTCGCGGTGCGCGAGGCGGAGGCTTTCAAGGAGATGGGCTTCGGGGAGTGGGAGGGGCTCACGCGGGACGAGGTGGCGGCACGCTTCCCCGGCGCGCTCCGCGCCTGGTCCGAGGCCCCGCACGAGGCCGCGTGGCCCGGCGCGGAGACGCTGGCGATGGTGCGCGACCGGGCCCTGGCGGGCCTCGAGGCGCTGCGGGCGGCGCACCCGGAGCAGACGGTCTGTCTCGTGTCCCACGGGATCACCTGCCGGGTGCTGATCCTGGAAGCGTTGGGGCTCGGCCTCGACCGCCTCTGGTCGCTCCAGCTCGCCTCCACCGGGATCTCGGAGCTCGAGTTCCGCGACGACTGGACCACGCTGCACCGGATGAACTCGCTCGTCCACCTGACCGACGTCGCGATCGCCTGAGGCCGCCGTGAGCGCGCCGCGCAAGAGCCCGCCGACTCAATTGCCCGCCCGACAACTACCAAAGGGCGCCAAGATCTATCTGCCCGACGAGGCGGCCCGCAAGCGGGCGGTCGAGGAGCGTCTCTTCGAGGTGTTCCGCCGCTGGGGGTACCGCGAGGTGGTCACCAGCGCGTACGAGTACTTCGACGTGCTCTCGCACGGGACGGACCAGGAGCTGCAGGAGCGGATGTTCAAGATGGT
This sequence comes from Candidatus Methylomirabilota bacterium, assembly GCA_035260865.1. Taxonomy (GTDB): domain Bacteria; phylum Methylomirabilota; class Methylomirabilia; order Rokubacteriales; family CSP1-6; genus CAMLFJ01. The sequence goes on from DATFUK010000047.1 coordinate 2,148, forward strand.
GGACCGGGAGAGCGGCCGCCTCCTCGCCCTGCGCGCGGACGTCACCCCCCAGATCGCGCGCATCGTGGCCACCCGGATGCGGGACGAGCCCAAGCCGCTGCGCCTGGCCTACGTCACCGACGTGTTCCGCTATGACGAGCCGCAGGTGGGCCGCTACCGCGAGTTCTACCAGGCCGGGGTGGAGCTGATCGGGCTGCCCAATCCCGAGGGCGACGCCGAGATGATCGCGATGACCGTCGAGGGCCTCCGCGCCCTGGGGCTCGAGCGCTTCCAGATCGACGTGGGCCAGACCGAGTTCTTCCGCGGCATCCTGGAGGACGTGGTCGCCGACCCCATCACCGCCCGGGAGCTGCGCGCGGCCCTGGGCCACAAGGACCTCTCCGCCCTCGAGCGCCTGGTGGGAGAGATGGCGGCGCCCGCGGCGGTGACCGAGCTGCTGCTGGCCCTGCCCACGCTCTACGGGCGCGGCGACGTGCTCGACCGCGCCGAGCGCCTGGTCAAGAACGGGCGGTCGGAGACCGCGCTCGCCAACCTGGCCGAGGTCTACCGCCTGCTGCGCGCCTACGGCCTCGCCGATTCGGTCCTCCTCGACCTGGGCGAAGTGCGTGGCTTCGACTACTACTCGGGCGTACACTTCGAGGCTTACGTGTCGGGGCTGGGCGCGCCGCTGGTCGGCGGCGGGCGCTACGACCAGATGCTGGCCCGGTTCGGCTACGACTGCCCGGCCACCGGCTTCGCGTTCGAGACCGGCCGGGCGCTGCTGGCGATGGCCTCGCAGGGGGCGGAGCCGCGGCTGCCCGGGCCGGACTTCTTCGTGATCGACTTCACCGCGGACAAGACCCGCGCGCTCGCGCTCTCGCGGCGGCTGCGGGACGCAGGGGCGGCGGTGGCGCGCGACATCATCAGCCGGCCGCTGGCCGAGTCGCTGGCCTACGCCCGGGGGCAGCACGCGGTGTGGGCGCTGATCATCGGGGCCGAGGGGACCGATCCCGACCGGGTGCGGATCCTGGATCTCCGGGCGGGCGCGGAGACGGCGGCGGAGCGGATGGTGACGTGTGGGGAGCTGCTCGCGGACCCGCGGCCGCATTTCCCGGGACTCGGAGAGGGACATGCCTAACATCGTGCTGGTGGGCGCCCAGTGGGGCGACGAAGGCAAGGGCAAGATCGTGGACGTGCTCGCGCCCCACGTGGGCGTCGTCGTCCGCTACCAGGGGGGGAACAATGCCGGCCACACCGTGGTGGTGGGCCGGGAGAAGTTCGTGCTCCAGTCCATCCCCTCCGGCATCCTGCATCCGGGTGTCCGCTGCGTGATCGGCTGCGGGGTGGTGATCGACCCGGCCTCGCTGATCGAGGAGATGGAGTCGCTGGTGCAGCGCGGGGTCTCGCTGGACGGCAACCTCTATATATCCAAGAACGCGCACCTGATCATGCCGTACCACCCGGCGCTGGACCGGGCCTCCGAGTCGCAGGCGGGCAAGCGCCGCATCGGCACCACCGGCAAGGGGGTGGGCCCCGCCTACGCCGACAAGGCGGCCCGGATCGGGATCCGCATGGCCGACCTGCTCGACGAGGAGCTCTTCCGGGAGAAGCTCGAGTTCAACATCCGGCAGAAGAATCGGCTCCTCCGCGAGATCTACGACGAGCAGACGTTCACGGTGGACAGCATCCTCGGCACCTATCTCCGCTACGCGGGCTGGCTCGCCCCGTACGTCACCGACACCGCGCTGCTCCTGCACCGGTGGATCGAGGCCGGTCACTCGATCCTGTTCGAAGGCGCGCAGGGGACCATGCTCGACGTCGACCACGGGACCTATCCCTTCATCACCTCCTCCAGCACCACCTCGGGCGGCGCCTCCACCGGCACCGGGGTCCCGCCCACCAAGATCAACGGGGTGCTCGGGATCTCGAAGGCCTACTGCACCCGGGTGGGCGGCGGCCCGTTCCCCACCGAGGTCTCGGGGGAGATGGCCGAGCTGCTGCGCGCCCGCGGCAACGAGTACGGCGCGGTGACCGGCCGGCCCCGCCGCTGCGGCTGGGCCGACGCGGTCGCGCTGCGCTACGCCGCGCGCATCAACGGGCTCGATACCATCGCGCTGACCAAGCTCGACGTGCTCGACAGCTGCGAGACGGTGCGGATCTGCGTGGGCTACCGGTACCGGGGCGAGGTGCTCACCGACTTCCCGGAGGAAGAGCGCATCTGGACCACCGCGGAGCCGGTCTACGAGGAGCTCTCGGGCTGGCAGAGCTCGACCCACGGTCTGCGCGACTACGCGGCGCTGCCGTCCAAGGCGCGCGAGTACGTCGAGCGTCTGGCCGATCTGATCGGCGTGCCGTTCTCCCTCGTCTCCACCGGCCCGGTCCGCGACGAGACGATCCTGGTGAGCGACTCGGCCCTCACGCGCTGGTTCCCCGCCCTCCGGAGCGCGCTGCCCGCGCACTGAGGACACCCGGAGCATGGCGCTCAAGATCCTGATCGTCGACGACGAGGAGCCGGCCCGCCAGGGCCTCACCGCGCTCCTCGCCCGCTGGGGCTATGACGTGGACGAGGCGGGCGACGGCCAGGAGGCGCTCGCCAAGGCCGCCGCGGGCTTGCCCGCGGTCGTGCTCTCCGATCTCGTCATGCCCAAGATGGACGGCCTCGAGCTGCTCCGCGCCCTCAAGACCGACGTGCCGTTCACCTCGGTGATCCTGCTCACCGGGCAGGGGTCCATCGACACCGCGGTGACCGCGATGAAGGAGGGCGCCTACGACTACCTGACCAAGCCGGTGGACGTGGCGCGCCTGCGCCTGCTCATCCCGAAGGCGGCCGAGCGGGGCGAGGCGCTGCGCGAGGTCGCGATGCTGCGCCGCAAGCTGAGCCAGGTCTGGGGCATGGGGCGCCTGGTGGGCACCAGCGCGGGCATGCAGGAGGTGTATCGCCTGATCGAGGTGGCCGCGCCCACCACCGCGCCGGTGCTGATCAGCGGCGAGAGCGGCACCGGCAAGGAGCTGGTGGCCCGCACGCTGCACGACCTCTCCCCGCGGTCCAAGGGCCCGTTCGTGGCGGTGAACTGCGCGGCCATCCCGGAGACCCTGCTGGAGAGCGAGATCTTCGGCCACGAGAAGGGCGCCTTCACCGGCGCGCTCGAGCGGCGGCCCGGCTGCTTCGAGCTGGCGCACGAGGGCACCATCTTCCTCGACGAGATCGCGGAGATGAACCCGGGCACCCAGGCCAAGTTCCTCCGTATCCTGCAGGACGGCGCGGTGCGCCGGCTCGGGGGGCGGACCGAGATCCGGGTGGACGTGCGGGTGCTCGCCGCGACCAACAAGGATCCGGTGAAGGCCATCCAGGAGGGGACGTTCAGAGAAGACCTCTATTACCGCTTAAATGTCGTGAGCCTGGCGCTGCCGCCGCTGCGCGAGCGGCGCGACGACATCCCGGCGCTCGTGCAGGCGTTCATCGAGGAGTTCAACGGCCGCTACGACAAGCACATCCGCTCGCTGGACGAGGCGGTGCTGAGCGGGCTCGTCGCCCAGTCCTGGCCCGGCAACGTCCGCGAGCTGCGCAACACGCTCGAGCGCGCGATCATCGTCTGCGAGAGCGACACCATCCTCCCCAAGCACATTCCCCCGTCGCCGACCCTGCGCGTGGCCGATCTGGGTGACGGGCCCGACTCGGTGAGCTTCCGGGTGGGGACGAGCCTGGAGGACGCCGAGAAGGCCCTGATCCTGAAGACCCTCGCGGCCAACGGCAACAACAAGACGCGCGCCGCCGACGTGCTCGGCATCAGCCTCAAGACGCTGCACAACAAGCTCAAGGTCTACGGCGGCGGCTAGCATGCGTCTGCGGCTCGGGGTGCGCGGGCGGGAGGCGCTGGTCGTCAGCCTCCTCACCCTGCTCGTGGTCTCCACCGCCACCGCCATCCACCTCTCCCAGCTGAGCCGCGTGGTCGTGCAGGAGGCGGTGAAGCAGGCCGAGCTCATCGCCAAGCAGATCTACGCCCAGACCGGCCGCGCGCTGCAGCGCACGCCCGGGGCCGACCCGCTCATCGCGCTGCGGGAGGATCCGGAGCTGCGCAGCTTCCTCGACGCAAGCGTCGGCTACTCGCCACACCTGGTCTACGCGCTCGTCACCGACCATACCGGCACCGTGCTGCTGCACACCGAGCGGCAGAAGGAGGGCAAGCCGGAGCCGGAGCGCCCGAACCTGGACGGACTCCTGACGCTGGACACGCTGAGCCGCTTCTCCGCCCTCTACGCCGCCGGCCGCACCTACGAGACGGTGTTGCCGATGACCCTCAACGACCGGCTCTTCGGGTCCATCCGCCTCGGGGTGTCCACCACGCTGCTGCGCCGCGAGGTCACCAGCTCGCTCCAGCAGAGTCTCGCGGTGGCCGCGGTCGCGCTGCCCCTGGCGTGGCTGGCCGCGATGGTACTGGCCCAGCTCACGGTCCGGCCGATCCGGGCGATCGTGGGCCAGGTGGACCGGATCCGCCGGGGTGAGCCGCTGGAGGCCACCCCGGTCGCGCTCGGCGCCGGTGACGAGTTCCAGGAGCTGTCCTCCCAGCTGACGCGCCTGGGGCGCGAGCTGCAGGCGGACCGGCTGTCGACCCTCAGCGAGAAAGCGCACCTGCAGGGGGTGGTCGACCAGCTCGAGGACGGGGTCATCTTCCTCAACCCGGAGCGGCACATCCTCTTCTTCAACCGGGCCGCGGAGGCCGTGGTGGGACTCACGCTCGAGCGCGCGGTCGGCCTGCCCATCCACGAGGTGCTGGATTCCGCGCATCCCCTGCTGCCCTTCGTGGATCAGGTGCTGGTCGGCGCCACCGGCATCCGCAACGCTACCGTGGTGCTGCCCCACGAGGGCCGCGACAAGGAGTTCCTGGTCTCCGCGTTCCACATGAAGGACGCGCACCGGGTGATGGGGGTGGCGGTGCTCCTGAAGGACCTCGAGTCCGTCAAGACGGTGCAGTCGCTGGTCAGCTACTCGGCCAAGCTGGCCGCGCTCGGCCGGCTCACCTCGGGGGTGGCCCACGAGGTGAAGAACCCGCTCAACGCGATGATGATCCACGTCGAGCTGCTCAAGGAGCGGCTCGAGGACTCGGGGACCGACGTCAACAAGAGCCTCGAGGTCATCGGCAGCGAGATCCGGCGGCTGGATCGCGTGGTGCAGGGGTTCCTCAAGTTCATGCGCCCGCAGGAGCTGACGCTCAAGCCGGTGGACCTCAACGCGATGCTCCAGAGCGTCTGCGCGCTGCTCGAGGCGGAGAGCCAGAGCCACGGCGTGCGCTTCGTCCTCGACCTGGCCGCGGACCTGCCGGTGGTGAGCGCGGACGAGGAGCTCCTGCGCCAGGCCTTCATCAACATCCTGCAGAACGCGGTGCAGGCCATGCCGGCCGGAGGCGCGGTACGCATCCGCACCCGCCCCGAGGAGCTCGAATGGGCGCGCGTGACGGTGACCGACCAGGGCGTGGGCATCGCGCCGGAGGACGTGGACAAGATCTTCAAGCTCTACTACACGAGCAAGGTGGGGGGCAGCGGCATCGGGCTCTCGGTGGTGTACCGCATCGTGCAGCTCCACGACGGCACGATCGAGGCGAAGTCCGAGCCCGGGCGGGGGACGGCCATGATCGTCCGCCTGCCGCTGCGATGACGCGCATGCGCGGGCCGATCTGGCTCCTGCTCACCGCCGCGACGCTCGGCGGCTGCGCGAGCACCAGCGCGTTGCTGGTGCCCGCGCCGGTCATGGCGCCGCCGCGCGCCGGATCGCCCGCGGACGAGGAGCTCGCGGCGCGGTCGACTCCGGCGGTGAAGGAGCCCGTGCCCGCGCCGCCCCGGCCGACACCCCCGACGCCGCTCGCGATCCCGCCTCCGACCACGCCGACCACGCCCGCCACGCCGCCCGCGCCGACCCCCCCGCCGCGCAGCGCGGCGATTCCGCGTGAGCCGCCGGTGCTGGCCCCGCAGGCCAGCGCCGAGGAGGAGCAGCGCCTCAAGACGCAGGCTGAGCGCCGTATCGAAGGCACCGAGAAGCTCGTGCAGCGGATCGATCCGGCCCGGCTGCCCCGCGAGCAGCAGGAGAACTACCGGACCATCCAGAGCTTTCTGGTGAAGGCCCGCGAAGCGCTCTCGACGCGCGACGTGCAGCGCGCGTTCACGCTGGCCGACAAGGCCTACTTCCTGGCCGACGAGATGTCGAAAGCGCCCCGGTGACCGAGGCGTGTAAGCCTTTCCGTCTCCGGTAAGTCTTACCGACTCGCGCCTCGATCTACGACCATCAAAGTTCCTACTGCATA
>DATFUK010000048.1:0-8264 GCA_035260865.1 Candidatus Methylomirabilota bacterium
TACCGGCGGGCCGGGCTCGCGCTGCTCGTGTTCTGCCTGGCGAGCCTCACCGACATGCTGGACGGCTATATCGCCCGGAGCCAGCATCGCCAGACACGGCTCGGGGCCTTCCTCGACCCGATGGCCGACAAGCTGCTGCTCACCTCGGGCTTCGTGACCCTGACCTGGCTCAAGGTGATCCCGTTCTGGATCACCGCGGTCGTGGTGAGCCGTGACCTGGTGCTCAGCATCGGCGTGCTGGTCATCCACGTGGCGGGCGGCACGGTGCATCCGGCCCCGACCTGGATCGGCAAGATGTCCACCGTCTTCCAGATGCTCACGGTGCTCGCCGCCATGGCCGCCGTGTACTTCCAGCTCCTGCCGGCGTTCGTCACCACGCTGCTGGCCTGGGTGACCGCCGCGTTCACGATCACCTCGGGGCTGCAGTACATCATCCGCGGGCTCAAGCAGCTCGAGACGACCACCTCCGTGAGCGGGCGCGTCTGACCATGGCCCGCCGGCCGACCGAGACCGCAGCGGGCGTGGTGGTGGCCGCGGTGACGTCGCGGACGCCCGCGGCCCGGGCCGGCCTGCGCCCGGGCGACCGCATCCTCGCGATCAACGGCGCCGCGCTGCGCGACGTGATCGACTTCCACTTCCACGCGGGCGAGGAGCACCTGCGCCTCTCGATCGAGCGGGAGGGGCAGGCGCGCACCGCGCGGCTCCGCCGCGGCGGCGCGGAGCTCGGGCTCCAGCTCGAGGCCCCGCGCCCCGCCGAGATCGCGACCTGCGCCAACAAGTGCGTCTTCTGCTTCATCCACCAGCTCCCGAAGGGCATGCGCAAGAGCCTGTACGTCAAGGACGACGACTTCCGGCTCTCGTTCCTGCACGGCAACTACATCACCCTCACGGATCTCGAGGAAGCCGAGCTCGCGCGCATCGAGGCGCAGCGCCTCTCCCCGCTCTACGTCTCGGTGCACGCCACCGACCCGGAGCTGCGCCACGCCCTCCTGGGCCGGCCGCGGGTGCGCCGCGAGCTGCTGCCCGTGATGGAGCGGCTCGCCAAGGCGGGCATCGCCATGCACGCGCAGATCGTGCTGTGCCCGGGCTGGAACGACGGCCCGCACCTCGATCGCACCGTGCACGAGCTGGCCCGGCTCCACCCCGCGGTGCCCACCACCGCGGTGGTGCCGGTCGGGCTCACGCGCCACCGCGAGCGGCTCCCCGATCTGCGTGCGGTCACGATGGAGGAGGCGGGCGCGCTGGTGCGCGCCATCGAGGGCTGGCAGCGCGAGTTCCGCGACACGCTCGGCACCCGCTTCGTCTGGGCCGCCGACGAGCTCTACCTGCAGGCGGGTCTTCCGTTGCCCGGGGCGCGGGAGTACGAGGGCTTCGCGGTGGCCGAGGACGGCATCGGCCTCGTGCGCCGCTTCGAGGACGCCTTCGCCCGCGCGGTGAGCCGCCGGCCCGCCCGCCTGGCGCGCCCGCGGCACGTGACCCTCGTCACCGGCGAGATGTTCGCGCCGCGGATGCGCGCGCTGCTCGATCGCGTGGTGGTGGGCGGGCTCCGCGCGAGCCTCGTGCCGGTGACCAACGAGTTCTTCGGCCGCGGCATCGGGGTGGCCGGCCTGCTCACCGGCCGCGACATCCAGATCCAGCTCGAGCAGGCGCGGGCCGCCGGCCACGACCTGGGCGACGAGGTGCTGGTCCCGGCGGTGGCGATCCGCGACGGAGCCGGCGTCTTCCTCGACGACCTCACCCCGGCCGACCTGGCCGCCTCCCTCGGCACGCCGGTCACTCCCGTGGAGCCCGACGCCCCGGCCCTCCTGGCCGCGCTCCTCGGCCGGTAGGACGAGGGAGTCGACGTCGCAGATGCTGCGCCCGATCATCGCCATCGTGGGCCGCCCGAACGTGGGCAAGTCCACGCTCTTCAACCGGCTCATCGGCCGCCGGCGCTCGCTCGTGCGCGACGTGCCCGGCGTCACGCGCGACCGCCTCTACGGCACCGTGGTCTTCGAGCGCTGGCAGGCCACCGTCGTGGACACCGGCGGCTTCGATCCCGGCAGCGAGTCCGACCTGGTGCAGGGCGTGCGCCGTCAGGTGCTCCAGGCGGTGGACGAGGCCGACCTGCTCGTCTTCGTGGTGGACGGCCGCGCGGGCATCACCGGCCTCGACCAGGAGATCGCGGGGATCCTGCGCAAGTCCGGCCGGCCCACGCTGCTCGCGGTCAACAAGGTGGACACCGCCGGCCAGGACACCCCGGTGGGCGACGCCTACCGCCTGGGCTTCGAGCCGGTGCTCACCGTGTCGGCCGAGCACGGGCGCGCCGTGGCCGAGCTGCTCGAGGCCTGCCGGGATCACGCGCCCGCGGTCGCGCCCGAGACCGTGCTGGAGGGCACCCGCGTGGCGATCATCGGACGCCCGAACGTGGGCAAGTCGTCGCTGGTCAACGCGGTCCTCGGCCACGAGCGCGTGCTCGTGCACGACCTGCCCGGCACCACGCGCGACGCGGTGGACACGCCGGTGACGTTCCGCGACCGCAACTACCTGCTGATCGACACCGCGGGCATCCGCCGCAAGGGCAAGGTGACCGAGCCCCTCGAGAAGCTGGCGGTGGTGATGGCGCTCAAGAGCCTCGAGCGATGCCAGGTCGCGGTGCTCGTGATGGACGCCTCGGAGGGCGTGACCGCGCAGGACGCGCACATCGCGGGCTACGCCAACGACGCGGGCCGCGCGGTGGTGGTGGCGGTGAACAAGTGGGACCTGGTGCCGTCCGGCATGGTGCAGCGGGGCGACGTCACCGGACAGATCCACGAGCGCCTGCCGTTCCTGGAGCACGCGCCCATCTGCTTCACCTCCGCGGTGACGCGCCTCGGGCTCCGTGATCTCTTCGACCAGGTGGATCTGGTGGCCGCGGAGGCGCAGAAGCGCGTGCAGCCGGGCGAGCTGCTGGCCACGCTGCGCACCGCGGTGGAGCGGCGACCCATGTCGGCCCGCGGCGTCCCGCTGCGCGTGCAGTCCGCGCAGCAGGTCGCGGTGTCACCACCCACGTTCGCCATCCGCGTGAACCTGCCGGACAGCATCCACTTCTCTTACGAGCGCTACATCATCAACTCACTACGGCACGCCTACAGCTTCGCGGGCTCGCCGCTGCGGCTGCTGTTCCGCAAGGCGGTGGGGCGGGGTTCCGGGCGGCCCAGAGGGGCGCGCCGCCGGGCCTGAGCCGGCGGCGGCTAACTAGGCAGAACCCCTAGTGATTTCGGTTGAGCCCCCCCGGCACTGGTGCTATAACATCCCCTAGCCGTTCACCATCGAGCAGTCAGCGAGGACTCAGCGTGTGAGCCCAGAGCGCCCGGACCCGGACGATTTCCTGGAAGACGAAGAGCAGGAAGAATACAGTCAGCGCAGCATCTTCGCGACCGGCTGGTTCCGCGCTGTGCTCGTGCTTCTCGTACTTGCCGTGGTCGCGGTCATCGCGGTTCCGCTGATCGGGGGCTGGTTCGAGCCGACGCCGCCGCCGAAGGTGACCACGAAGCCGAGCGAGCCGTCCCCCGCGCCGGTCCCGAGCCCGCCGCCGACCGCGAGCGCGCCCGTGACGCCGCCCGCGAGCACGCCCAGCGCGCCCGCCCCCATCACGCAGCCCCCGGTGGCCACGCCGGCGCCCTCGATGCCCGCGCCCGCGGTCAGCACCCCGGCGCCCGCGCGCCCGGAGATGCCGGCCGCGAGCACCCCCAAGGCGGCCAAGGCGCCCGAGAAGGCGAAGGCGCCCGAGCGCACCGCGGCGGTGACCCCGAGCAAGAGCGCGGCCAAGCCGGCGGCCGCGAACGGCAACTACTGGGTGCAGGTGGGCGCATTCAAGGAGAGTGGCAACGCCGAAGGCCTCGCCCGGAAGCTGCGGTCCGAGGGCTACTCGGTGCAGGTGACGCGGGTGGCGCGCGACGAGCCGTTGCACGTCGTGCGGGTGGGAGGGTATCCGGATCGCTCGCGGGCCGGCGCGGCCCGCGAAGAGCTGCAGGGCAAGGGCCAGACGGGCTTCGTGACGTCGGGTCCGGCCAAGTAAACCGACGAGGGGAGGTGACGGCGCTGACCAAGAACGATCTGATCAATGCGGTGGCGGCCCACGGGCTGTCGAAGCGGCAATCGGCGGCCGTGGTCGAATCGCTGTTCGACATCATCTTCCGCTGTTTCGAAAAGGGAGAGGACGTCAAGATCGTCGGCTTCGGGCATTTCCGGATCCGGCAGAAGGCGTCGCGCCGCGGCCGCAATCCCCAGACGGGTGACAGCATCGAGATCACCGCGCGCAAGGTGCTGACGTTCAAGCCGAGCAAGGGCCTGAAGCTCCGGATCAACGTCTAGCCGGAGGCCCGCGGGGTATGAGCACGGTTCCTGACAAGCTCTACTACCGGATCGGAGAAGTCGAGACGATCACGGAGATCCCCGCGTACGTGCTCCGCTACTGGGAGTCCGAGTTCAAGCTGCTCCGGCCGAAGAAGAACCCGGCCGGCCAGCGCCTGTACCGCAAGGTCGACCTCGAGCTGGTCCTCCGTATCAAATCACTGCTCTACGAGGAGCGCCTCACCCTCGAAGGCGCCAAGAAGCGGCTTCGCGGCGAAGCCCGCGGCCTCGACCAGATGGACCTGGGGCTGCGCGGCGCCACGCTCGAAGAGGTGATCCGCCGCACCCGGACCCGTCTGCAGGCCATCCGCCAGCGCCTCGCCGCCTCGCGACCCGGCCGCTCGTCTTGAGTTTGCCCGATCCAGCCCGTACAATGCCCGTTGGGTCGGGGCGTGGCGCAGCCCGGTAGCGCACTTGACTGGGGGTCAAGGGGTCGCTGGTTCAAATCCAGTCGCCCCGACCAATTTCAATCATGGCGCCCGTGATTCTTGTCACCAACGATGACGGGATTCACGCGCGCGGGCTCCAGGTTCTCGCAGAGGCTCTCGACGCGCTCGGTGAGGTGTACGTGGTCGCGCCGGATCGCGAGCAGAGCGCGGTGGGTCACGCCCTCACGCTGCACCGGCCGCTCCGGGTGGACCGGGTCGCGGAGCGGAAGTACGCGGTGAATGGCACGCCGTCGGACTGCGTGAACCTGGCCGTGCTGGGGTTCTTGCCGGAGCCGCCGGTGCTGGTGGCGTCCGGGGTGAACCACGGGACGAACCTGGGCGACGACGTGACGTACTCGGGGACGGTGTCCGCCGCGATGGAGGGCACGCTGCTGGGGGTGCCGTCGCTGGCGATATCACAGGCGGAGCCGGACGCGGAGGGCTTCGACGGCGCGGGGCCGGTGGCGCTCGCCGTGGCCACGCGGCTGCTGGTGGAGGGGCTGCCCGCGAAGACGCTGCTGAACGTGAACGTGCCGCGGGGCCCGGTGAAGGGGGTCCGGCTCACCCGGCTCGGCCACCGGGTCTACCGCGAGAAGGTGGTGCGGGAGGTGGATCCGCGCGGGCGCCCGTACTACTGGATCGGGGCGGGCCCGCCGGAGTGGGCGGAGGATCCGGCCTCGGACATCGCGGCGGTGCACGCCGGGTTCGCGTCGGTGACGCCGCTACACCTGGACCTGACGCATCACGGCGCGCTGGGCCGCATGGCCGAGTGGGAAGGCGCCCTGAACGCCGTGTTGAAGAAGAAGCGGAAGCGGTGAGCACGCAGCGCTTCGCGCGCGAGCGCGAGCGCATGGTGGACGAGCAGGTGGTCGGGCGCGGGGTCGGCGACCCGCGGGTGATCGACGTGATGCGGCGGCTGCCGCGCCACGTGTTCGTGGACGAGGCGCTGCGGGATCGGGCCTACGGGGACCACCCGCTGCCGATCGGGGAAGGGCAGACGATCTCGCAGCCCTTCATCGTGGGCCGGATGACCGAGCTGCTGCGGCTCGGCGGGCGCGAGAAGGTGCTGGAGGTGGGCACGGGGTGCGGCTACCAGGCCGCGGTGCTCGCGGAGCTGGCGGCGCGGGTGTGCACGATCGAGCGCCTGCCGCGGCTGGCCGCGCGGGCGCGCGAGACGCTGGAAGGGCTCGGGTACCGCAACGTGTGGGTGCGGGCGGGGAACGGGACGCTCGGATGGCCGGACGAGGCGCCGTTCGACCGCATCCTGGTGGCGGCGGGCGGACCGTCGGTGCCGCCGCCCCTGTTCGAGCAGCTCGCCGAAGGCGGGCGGATGGTGATGCCGGTGGGCGATGTCGCCAACCAGACGCTCGAGGTGATCGAGAAGGTGCAGGGTGTGATGCGGGTCACCCGGGATTCCGGGTGCGTGTTCGTGAAGCTCGTCGGCAAATATGCCTGGGAGTCGTGAGATCCTGGGTGTGAAAGTGCCAGAGCGTGAGGGTTACGGGGCGTAGCGCAGCTTGGTAGCGCGCCTGCTTCGGGAGCAGGAGGTCGCTGGTTCAAATCCAGTCGCCCCGACCATTTTTTCTCGAGCCGTTGCCGGAGTCGGGATGGGCGTCACGGGACTACGGAGCGCCGCCGAGATCGTCGTCGAAGGCCGAGTGCAGGGCGTCGGCTACCGCGATTTCGTCCAGCGCAAGGCCGCGTCGCTGGGCCTCGCCGGGTACGTGATGAATCTGAAGGATGGGAAGGTGCGCGTACGCGTGGAAGGCGGGCGCGACCTCATCGAGGAGCTGATGCACGACCTGGGCAAGGGCCCGCCGCTGGCGCGGGTGGACCACCTGGCCGTCACCTGGCGGCCGCTGACGGGACGCTACGCGGGCTTCTCCATCCGCTACGCGGCGTTCGACCCGTGAGCCGCGGGGTCGGGATGGTCGTCCTCCTCGTCCTCTTCCTCCTCGTATCCCCCACCGCGTCTCACGCCCAGGCCAAGCCGGTCAGGGCCCGGACCGTCACCTCCCAGCAGACCGTCCCGGCCCCTCACTGGGGCTCGGCGAAGACGCCCGGGGCGAAGACCGCCGCCGCGCCCAGCCCCACCCCGAAGGTGGCGGTGTGCACCCACACCGTGCGGAGTGGCGAGTCCATCAGCCGGATCGCGGCCCGATACCGCGTCACCCGCGCGGCCCTCATCGACGCCAACCAGCTCGTGAATCCCCACGCCCTCCGGTCGGGCCAGCGCCTGTCGGTGCCGGGCTGCCAGCCGCCCGTTCCCCAGACCACCGCCGGGGAAACGCCGGGGATCGAGCCCGATGCCGACGGCATCCTGATCAAGCGGGTGGGCCCGCGGCGTATCCTGACTTCCCTCGTCCTCGGCACTCCCGACTTCCGGGAGGAGCGGATCACGCTGGTCTGGCCCGTGGAAGGCCCGGTGATCTCCATCTTCGGGCAGCGCTCGCGGGGCTGGCACGCCGGCATCGACATCACCGCCGACATGGGGTCGGAGGTCTACGCCGCGGCTCCCGGCACCATCGTCTACAGCGGCTGGATCCGGGCCTATGGGCAGGTGGTCAAGATCCAGCACACCAACGGCTTCATCACACTTTACGCACATAACCAGAAGAATCTGGTCGAGGTCGGAGAGGACGTCGAGGCCGGGCAACTGATCGCGACGGTGGGGCGCAGTGGGCACGCCACCGGGCCCCACGTGCACTTCGAGGTCCGGCGCGACGGCAAGGCCTACAACCCGCTCCACCTGCTGGAACCCTCCGACCAGAGCCCGGTCTTCGACGAGGACATCGCCGCGTCCAGCTCCGAGCACGACCATCACGAGTAGGTGGCACCATGGCTCCAGAGCCCGAGACGGCGGATGAGCTGGAGGACGGCGACGAGCCCATCGAGGCCCTGCTGGACAAGAGTCCCGCCGAGCTCGGCGAGAAGCCGGACGCCCCCGAGGCGGGCGACCGGAGCCGCGAGCTGATCGCGCTGTATCTGCAGGAGATCTCCCGGGTCAAGCTCCTGACCCCGGAGGAGGAGCAGGACCTGGCCCGCCGCGTCCAGGCCGGCGACGCCGAGGCCCAGAAGCGGCTCGTCGAGGCCAACCTGCGGCTGGTCGTCCGGATCGCGCGGCGCTATCTCCACCGCGGCCTCTCGCTCCTCGACCTGATCGAGGAGGGCAACGTCGGGCTGCTGCACGCCGCGCGCAAGTTCCAGCCCGACCGCGGCACGCGCTTCTCGACCTACGGCACCTGGTGGATCCGCCAGGCGGTGGTGCGTGCCCTCGCCAACCAGGCGCGGACGATCCGGCTGCCGGTCCACGTGGAGCTGCTCCTCTCGCAGTACCTGAAGCAGCGCAACGTGCTGACCCAGAAGCTCGGGCGCCCGCCCACCCTCGAAGAGGTGGCGGCGGTGATGAAGCGGCCCGCAGGCGAGCTGGAGCAGCTCGAGAGCCTTCGCCAGCACCCGGTC
>DATFUK010000049.1:0-4086 GCA_035260865.1 Candidatus Methylomirabilota bacterium
CCTGGTCGGCCTGCCCACCGATCCCGAAGCCGTCACCTCGACGCTCGGGGCGGGCGGCCTCAAGAAGCTCGAGCTGGCCCGCGCGCTCGCCACCCGGCCCACCCTGCTCCTGGCCGACGAGAGCCTGGGCGGGCTCGATCCGACCGAGATGCACGACGCGGCGGAGATGCTCCGGCGCATCCGCGGCGAGCTCGGCATCACCATCGTGTGGGTGGAGCACATCATGGGCACTCTGCTCCGGGTGGTGGACCGCCTGGTCGTGCTCGATCACGGCGAGAAGATCGCAGAGGGCGCGCCGCGGGAGGTCGCGGAGAATCCGCAGGTGATCGAGGCGTACCTGGGCGAGAAGGTGGTGCTGAGCTGATGCTCGAGCTCTCCCAGGTCACCGCGGGCTACGGCGCCTTCACCGCGCTCTGGGACGTGAGCTTGCGCGTGAGCCAGGGCGAGGCGGTGGCGGTGGTGGGGCCCAACGGCGCCGGCAAGACCACCCTGCTGCGCGCCATCTCCGGCCTCATCGCGCCGCGCGCGGGCCGCGTGACGTTCGAGGGCGCCGAGCTGGCCGGCAAGCCCGCCTACGAGATCGTGGCCCACGGCATCGCGCACGTGCCGGAGGGGCGCCGGCTCTTCCCGCAGCTCACCGTCGCCGAGAACCTCAAGATCGGCGCCTTCCTGCCCGCCGCGCGCGCCCACTTCCACGAGAGCCTCGAGCGCGTGTACACGCTCTTCCCGGTGCTGTCCGAGCGGTCCACCCAGCGGGCGGGCAGCCTGTCGGGCGGCGAGCAGCAGATGCTCGCGGTGGGCCGGGCCCTCATGTCCCGGCCAAAGCTGATCCTGTTCGACGAGCCGTCCATGGGCCTGGCTCCGGTCATGGTGCTGCGCCTCTTCGACCTGATCCGGCGCGTGCGGGAAGAGGGCTACACCATCCTGGTCGTCGAGCAGAACGTCCGGCAGGTGCTCAAGCTGGTGGACCGCGCCTATCTCTTGGAGGTCGGGCGCATCAAGGTCGAGGGCCGCGCGGCCGACCTGGCCGAGCAGGACTTCGTGCGCCAGGCCTACGTGGGCCTCTGATCGTGCTCGAGCCGATCTTCCTCCTCGAGGCGGTGATCAACGGCATCCTGCTCGGCGGGGTGCTGGCCCTCCTGGCCCTCGGGCTCAACCTGATCTTCGGCGTGATCGACATCGTGTGGATCGCCTACGTCGACCTGGTCACGCTCTGCATGTACGGCGTCTACTTCCTCGTCGCGCTCTACGGCTGGCCCCTCTGGCTCGCCGGGCTCGCCGCGATCGGGATCGGCGCGGGGCTCGGCGTGCTCGTGCACCTGCTGATCATCACGCCCATCCTGTCGAGCCCGCCCATCAACCAGCTGCTCGCCACCGGCGGCCTCCTGTTCTTCATCCAGTCGGTGGCCACGCTGCTCTGGTCCACCGATCACCGCTCGGTGCGGGTGAGCCTGCCCACCATCGAGGTGGGCGGCATCTTCATCTCGTTCTCGCGACTGCTCGCCTTCGGGCTCTCGGTCCTGGCCATGATCGCGCTCTACCTCTTCCTCAAGCGGACCTACACCGGCACCGCGATCCGGGCGGTGAGCCAGGACCGCGAGGCCATCGCGCTGATGGGGGCGCGGCCCCAGCGGCTCTACCTGGTGACCTCGGCGGTGGGCGGGGCCATGGCGGGAGTGGCGGGGGCGCTGCTGATCATCCAGTACGCGGTGCACCCGTACTTCGGCGGGGCCTTCGGGCCGCTCACGTTCATGATCTGCGTGCTGGGCGGCCTCGGCAACATGGTGGGCGCCTTCTTCGCCGCCTTCATCATGGCCCAGGTCATCTCGGTCGGCGGCGTGATGGTCTCGACCGAGATGGGCTACGTGATCGCCTTCGTGATCTTCATCGTGCTGATGTTCGTCCGCCCGGGCGGCATCTTCGCCAAGCGCGGATGACGACCGCGTTCCGCGTCCTGGGCCTGGCCGCGCTGGTGGCGATGGCGCTCATCCCCTTCCTGCCCCTGGGGGCCGCGCAGGAGTACATCTGGCACGTCATCATCCAGATCTTCCTGTGGTCGTTCGTGGGCAACGCGTGGTCCCTGATGGGCCGCTTCGGCCTCGTCTCGCTCGGCCACGGCGCCTTCCTCGGGGTCGGCGCCTACGCGACCGTGCTGCTCTGGAACTTCTACGGGATGACCCCGTGGGTCGGCGTGGTCCTCGCCGTCCTCCTCACCGTGGCGCTGGCCCTGGTGGTCGCGTACCCGTGCTCGCGCTTCCAGGTGGTCGGCCACTACTTCGGCCTCGTGACGCTCGCGGTGGGCGAGGTGGTCCGCCTGTGGATCGTGGCCGAGCGAGACTGGACGGGCGGATCCCTGGGGGTGAGCCTCAAGACCGCGGGCACCGCCTCGGGCTGGTGGACCCTCCAGTTCGCCGACAAGCGCGTCTTCTATTATGTAGGCATGGCGGCCTGGCTCTTCGGCCTCTGGGTGTGGTGGCGGGTGGACCGCAGCATGGCCCGCTCGGCGATGGAGGCCATCGGCGAGGACGAGACCGCGGCGGCCTCGGTGGGCATCCGGGTCACGCGCTTCAAGCTGGGCATCACCGCGCTGTCGGCCGCGCTCACCGCGCTGGGCGGCGCCCTGCTCGCCCTCTACCTCGCCTATACCAACCCGGACACGCTCTCCGGCATCGGGGTGTCGCTGCGCATCGTGTTCGCGGTGGTGCTGGGCGGGATGTACTCGCTGCTCGGCCCTTTCGTGGGCACCGCGCTCACCATCGCGCTGAGCGAATACCTGCGCATCTACTTCGGCATCAAGCTGATCGGCATCGCGGAGACGATCTACGGCCTCCTGCTGATCATCTTCATCATCTTCCTCCCCGCCGGGATCTACGGGTCCATCCGCGACGCGCTGTTCCGCCGTCGCCCGGCCCGATCCGCCGGCGCGGCCACCGTCGCGGTCCTCGCCGGCCTGATCGTGGCCGGCTGTGGCGGCAGCACCGGCCTCGTCGTGCGCGGGCAGTCGGACGCCCAGATCGCGGCGGACCGCGCCCAGTGCCTGCCCTTCGTGCAGGCCCACACCGAGACGACCCCCGAGCTCGCGGAGGCGGCGTGCCTCGTCAACCGCGGATACCGCGCGCCGCTTCCCCTCGCCCAGGGCCCGGCCGGCATCGGGTCGCTCTACGCCACCGCCAACCGGGACGCCGCGGTGATCGTGGCGGACTTCCAGGGCTGCCGGGTGGAGGCCTTCAACACCCCGATGCCCGAGAACAAGGAGAAGAAGGGGCCCTCGGGCATCTTCTCGGGCTTCTTCGGGCAGCTCTTCCCGCGCGGCTTCATCAAGAAGGCGCAGACGCCGGATGAGTGGGCGCTCCAGACCTTCGCGGCGTGCCTGAACCGCCGCGGCTACACCGTCTCCGACGTCACGCCCGCGCGCTAGCGACCGGCCGGCCGCGCCCCGCGGCGCTCCTCGAGGAGGACCTTGACCGCCCGCTCCCCGTCCCGGTCCGCGAGCAGAACGAACAGGAAGATCCGGTCGCCGACGAGCCGCGCGTCGAGCAGCGCGATCACGGTTGGAGTGAACGCGACCGCGTGGGTGGCCAGGTCGTCCATGGCGGCCTGGATCGCGTCCTCCAGCCGCTTCCGGTCGTCGCCCTCGGCCGCCGGGATCGCGGTGATCGCCTCCACCACGTAGGCCGGCGCGGGGGCCGGCACCACCAGCACCGAGAGCGCGAGCCCCGCCATCAGCGATGCCTTCGCGAAGCGCCGTCGTATCCGCGTCCTGGTCATCATGATCTTCTGACGATCGTCCCGGGCGGCCGGCACCTCCGCGTGAAGGATCCCGCAAGAACGCAACAGGCCGCTCCTTACCCGATCTTGCGGGAACCCCGCCCGCCCCTCTCCGCGCGTGGGTCGATCACGTCAAAGGAAGGG
Source organism: Candidatus Methylomirabilota bacterium (assembly GCA_035260865.1). Lineage (GTDB taxonomy): Bacteria > Methylomirabilota > Methylomirabilia > Rokubacteriales > CSP1-6 > CAMLFJ01. The sequence goes on from DATFUK010000049.1 coordinate 3,913, forward strand.
AGACACCCACGAGAGGAGGAGCATCGACATGGACCAGATCACGAACACACTGCAGGGTGAGCTGCGGCAGACCCTCGACCGGCTGAGGCAGCTGGGGGGCGCGGTGGTCTTCGAGGACTACCCGGGCGCCCTCGAGGCCGGTGACGACGGAGAAGTCGGCGGGGACTCGGTCAA
>DATFUK010000050.1:0-2144 GCA_035260865.1 Candidatus Methylomirabilota bacterium
GCCATCGTCCGCGAGCTGTTCGGCGCCAAGGCTCCCGCCGATCTCTCGGTGCCCGAGCTGCTCGAGATGCGCATCCGCTTCGAGCGGCTCCTCGCCGCGTCCCTGGGCGCGGCGGCCGCGCGCATCATCGTGGAGGACCACTTCACGATCTCGAAGGACGAGGCCCAGGAGCTCGTCACGTCCTTCCAGCGGATGGAGCAGTCCCTGCGGGTCACCGAGGAGGAGGTCAAGCGCGGCGAGCGGCTCCTCGCCTCGGTGGTCGAGAGCGTGGACGATTGCATCTTCACCGCGGACACCACCGGCCGGCTCGTGACCATGAACCCGGCGGGGCGCCGACTGCTCGGCTACGAGCTCTTCGAGGTGAGCCGCCTCCGGTATCCGGACCTGCTCGCCGCCGACGAGCGGGGCGGGGCGGGGGGCATCGTGGCCGCGCTCGAGGTGGGGCGCGGCTGGAGCGGGCAGGTGACGGGCCGCCGGGGGCGGGGCGACGTCTTCCCGGCCCACCTGGCCCTGACCGCCCTCTTCGACGACCGCGGCCAGCGCATGGGCACGGTGGGGGTGCTGCACGACCTGACCGAGCAGGTGGAGACGCAGCGGCGGCTCATCCACCGCGAGAAGCTGGCCTCCCTCGGCGAGATGGCGGCCGGCGTGGCCCACGAGATCCGCAACCCGCTCGGCGGAATCAAGATGGCCACCAACCTGCTGTCCTCCCCGGACGTGGACGGCAGCCCGTTGTCGCAGGAGATGGCCCGATCCATCCTGTCCGGCATCGGGGAGATCGAGGGCATCATCAACAACCTGCTCGACTGGACGCGGGACGCGAGGCTCGAGCGCAACGAGTACGAGCTGGCGCGCATCCTGGACCCGGTGGTGGAGGCGGCGGCGAGCGAGGGGCGGGCCCGGGGTGTCCAGGTCGGCTACGGGCGGCTCGAGCGCGAGGTGGTCGCGGCGGTGGACGGGCAAAAGCTCCGCCAGGTCTTCACCAACGTCATGAAGAACGCGGTGGAGGCGATCGAGCCGCGGCGCGCCGCCGGGCGCGTCACGGTGGATCTCTTCGCGGAGGGAGACCGCGCGGTGGTCGAGGTCGTGGACGACGGGGTCGGGATCGCCCCGGAGGATCGCGACAAGATCTTCCTGCCCTTCTTCACCACCAAGCCCTCGGGCACGGGCCTCGGCATGTCCATCGTCAAGAAGATCGTGGATCTCCACGCGGGGGACATCGCGATCGAGAGCGCGCCGGGCCACGGCACGCGGGTTCGCATCTCATTCCCGGCGGTGGGCGCGGCCCAGCCGGTGGCCGGAGGCACTCCATGAAGCGACGGCTCCTGCTCGTCGAGGACGACGAGGTCTTTCTCCGCCCACTCCACCGCACGCTCGAGCTGAAGGGCTACGAGGTGGTGCCGGTCCACAGCGGGGAGGAGGCCCTGGAATCGCTCAAGGCGGAGGACGTGGACGTGGTGCTGACCGACCGCCGCCTGCCCGGTATGGACGGGGTCGAGCTGGTGCGGCAGGTCAAGGCGGACCATCCGGACCTCGCGGTGGTGGTCATGACCGCGTACGGCACCATCGAGTCGGCGGTCGAGGCGATGCGGCTCGGGGCCGAGGATTACCTGGTGAAGCCCTTCGAGGCGGCCGAGTTGCTGCTCGTGATCCGCCGGGCCATCGAGTTCCAGGAGCTGAAGTCGGCGAACCGGAGGACCATCCGGCGCAACCAAGAGCGCTTCACCTTCGGCAATATCGTGGCGGCGAGCGCGGGGATGCGGGGGGTGTTCGACCTGCTGCGCTCGGTGGTGGATCTCGATACCACCGTGCTCATCCACGGGGAGACCGGGGTCGGCAAGGAGCTGCTTGCGCGCTCCATCCACTTCTCGGGCGTGCGGCGCGACCGACCCTTCGTGGCGGTCAACTGCGCGGCGATCCCCGCCGAGCTGTTCGAGTCCGAGCTGTTCGGCTCCCGGCGCGGCGCCTTCACCGGCGCCACCGAGCACCGGCGCGGCCACTTCCAGATGGCCAACGGCGGCACCCTGCTCCTCGACGAGATCGGGGAGATGCCGCTGCACCTGCAGAGCAAGCTCCTGCGCGCGCTCGAGGAGAAGAAGGTGACCTCGGTCGGGGCCGACCGCTCCGTCGACGTGGACGTGCGC
>DATFUK010000051.1:0-3541 GCA_035260865.1 Candidatus Methylomirabilota bacterium
GGCGCCGAGCCGCCCGAAGCCGTCGCGGGCCGCCGACGGCGTGAGCATGGACAGCGTGAGATCGAGCACCGCGCGCCGCGCGCTCACCGCCTCCGGATGGACGGTGCTGACGACCATCCCGTCCCGCGCGGGCAGGTGACACGCCGCGGGCACCCCGCGCTGGCCCTCGACGTGGACCAGACAGGTCCGGCAGGCGCCGAGCGGCGCGCGGTCCGGATCCTTGCAGAGCTGCGGTAGCGGGATGCCGAGACGATTCACCGCGTCCAGCACCGTGGCGCCGGGCGGGACCTCGATTGCGGATTCGTCGACGGTGACGTGTACGGTCGTGGCGTTCATCGGAGACCCCATCAGTCCCGATCGGCTGCCTATTCTACACGCAGGCCCGTGCCGGGGCCTTCCGGGTTTGTTACTCTACCGACGACCATGGGTGTCTACGCCGAGCTGCGCGGTTTCGTTCTGACGCATCGCGAGTGCGGGGTGCTGCGGGGCGCCACCAAGCCGATCGACCGGGGGTTCCGCCTGGCCGTCATCTGCCCGTGCGGGGCGCGCTTCCTCCGCTCGGTGTTCGCGGAGGACCCGGAGGCGGAGCGGCTCCAGGAGGCCCTGGCCGCCTTCCAGGATTGAGGGACTTGGAATGAGACATCTATGGTGGCTCGTCCCATGCGCCACCGCCCTGGTGGCGGTCCGTATCTGGTGGGCGGGCCCGGGGGATAGCGTCGTGCTGGTGGCTCTGGTCTGTGGCTTCGCGGGACTCGCTTATCTCGCCCTGCGCACTCCGGGGCCAATGGCTCCTCCACCGGGCGAGCAGGAGCGAGACAGGCGCGACGTCCAGCGAGACATACCCCCACCGCCCGGCTGACCGGTAGCCGGGCGTGCCGAACTACTCCCGGATCCAGGATTCGGCGAGCGGGACTTCCGCCGGCTGGGCGGCGCGGCCGTCGGGCGTCGCGGCGGGATCTGCCGCGATCGAGGGGGCCAGGCGGAGCAGAGCCTCGATCTCCGCGCGCCGGTAGAGGCGCTGGCGCTTGATGCCCTGGCGGTAGCTCTTCAGCAGCCCGCGGCTCACGTAGGCGTAGAGGGTCTCGCGCTTCACCCCGAGCAGGCCCGCCGCCTCGTCCCCGGTCAGGTACTCCTCGCCTTCGATGACCACCATGGCCCCCATGCTAGCAGCCCCTCGGCCGTCTGGCCCGGTATTGTCAGGTTCCATCTGGTCTAATCAATCTAAATCAACTATAATCAACCAAGGGGGACAAAGCCAATGACGACGACGGCGGCGGCGGCGTACAAGGACGGTCTCGAGGACATCATCGCGGCGCGGTCGGCGATCTGCCGGGTGGACGGGGAGGCCGGGCGCCTCTACTACCGCGGCTACGAGATCGCGGACCTGGCCGGAGCGGCCAGCTACGAGGACACCGCGCGGCTCCTCTGGTCTGGCGAGCTGCCGTCGGCGGCCGAGCGCGCGGAGTTCGCCGCGCGGCTCACCGAGACGCGGCCGTTGCCGCCGCCCGTGCTCGATCTGCTGCGCCGGCTGCCGCGCGACTGCCATCCGCTGGACGCCCTGCGCACCGCGGTCTCGCTGGCCGCCGCCTCCGACCCGGACGTCCGCTCCGACGAGCCGGCCGCCAACCTACGCAAGGCCTATCGCCTGATGAACCTGGTGCCGGCCACGGTGGCCGCCTGGCAGCGCATCCGGACCGGCCGCGAGCCGGTGGCCGCGCGGCTCGACGGCTCCCACGCCGCGAACTTCCTCTACATGCTCGACGGCACGAAGCCCTCCGCGGAGGTCGCGCGCATCCTGGACGTGATCCTCACGCTGCACGCCGACCACGAGTTCAACGCCTCCACCTTCGCGGCGCGCGTGGCGGTGGCTACGGTGGCCGATATGCACTCGGCGGTCGTCGCGGCCATCTCGACGCTCAAGGGCCCGCGCCACGGCGGCGCCAACGAGGACGTGCTCGCGATGCTGCTCGAGATCGCCGAGCCTTCGCGTGCCGAGGCCTTCGTGGAGGCGCGGATCGGGGCGCGCGCCGCGCTCTCCAAGCGGGATCGCGCGAATCCCAAGTCGCGCATGCCCGGCTTCGGCCATCGCGTCTACAAGGTGGACGACGCGCGGGCGCGGGTGCTCCGCGGGATGGCCAAGTCCATGGCGGAGGCCACCGGGCGCGGCAAGCTCTTCGAGGTGGCGGAGCGGCTCTACGACGCGATGAAGGCCCGGACCAGCCTGCCGGTCAACGTGGACTTCTTCTCGGCGGTGGTCTACGACGCGCTCGGCATCCCGCCCGACTTCTGCACGTCCATCTTCGCGGTCGGCCGGGTGGCCGGCTGGTGCGCGCACATCATGGAGCAGTACGCCGACAACCGACTGATCCGGCCGCGCGCGGACTACATCGGCCCGCCCGCCCGCGCGCTGCCCTAGAGCTCGCCCGGGAACTCGCTGAGGGCGGAGAGGATGGAGAGCGGCGCCGCCTGACCGAGGCCGCACAGGGAGGCCACCCGCACCACGTCCGCCAGCTCGGCCACCGTCCGAGGGTCCGCGGGCGCGTGGCCGTCGAGCATGTCCCGCAGCCGCGCGGTGCCCTCGCGGCAGGGAGTGCACTTGCCGCAGGACTCGCGCGTGTTGAAGTCGAGCAGCACGCGCACCGCCTCGGCGACCCCGACCCCGGCGTGCAGCGCCGCGACTCCGCCGGTGCCCGGATTCGGGTTGCCGGCGGGCACCAGCGGCTCGTCGAAGCGACGCGGCGGCACGAGGATCCCGGAGGGGCCGCCCAGGGCCACCGCGGTGACGGGCCGGCCATCCGGCGCGCCGCCGCCCATGCGCTCGAGCAGATCGCGGAGCGTCAGGCCGAGCTCCGCCTCGATCACGCCGGGGCGCGCCACGTTCCCGGAGAGGCCGAAGACCTTGGTGCCGTGACCGCGGCCCAGGCCGGTCCACCACTCGGCACCACGCCCGAGGATCAGCGGGACGGTGAACAGCGTCTCCACGTTGTTGATGACGGTGGGGCGGCCGAAGACGCCGGACTCGGTCGGGAACGGCGGCTTCGGCCGAGGCATCGCGCGGCGGCCCTCCAGGGATTCCATCAGCGCGGTCTCCTCGCCCAGGACGAACCCGCCCGCGCCGCGCCGGACCTCGACCGCGACCGAGAACTCGCTGCCGAGCACGCGCTCGCCCACGAAGCCCGCGGCAAGCGCCTGCTCCAGCGCGCGCTCGACGTGCCGCGCGGCCAGGTGCGCCTCGCCGTGGATGTAGAGGATCACGCGCGGGGTCCCCGCCGCGTAGGCGGCCAGGAGGGCGCCTTCCAGGAGCCGGTGAGGGTCGCCCTCCAGGAGATGGCGGTCCTTGAAGATGCCCGGCTCGCCCTCCTCGCCGTTGACGATCAGGTACTTCACGGGCCCGCCCGCTCGGCGCGCGCCTTCCCACTTGAGCGCGGCCTGGAAGTAGGCGCCGCCGCGGCCCCGCAGTCCCGCGCGCTTGATGGTCTCGATCATGCGCTCCGGCTGCGCCTCGGCCAGCGCCCGCGTGAGCGCCTCGTAGGAACCGCGA
>DATFUK010000052.1:0-11108 GCA_035260865.1 Candidatus Methylomirabilota bacterium
ATCCAGGACGCGCACCACGCGGTGACGACGTGGCTCGACACCCTGGACGGCGAGGAGTCCGACCGCGTGCTCGAGACGGTCAGCGCCCCGGGCCACCCGACGCTGCCCGCCTACATCATCGCGGTGTTCTACGGGGAAAGCGCCGAGGGTTGTGACGAGCGGGTCCGCGCCGGCTTCGCGCTGATGCTCCGCACGCTCACCGACGCGCTCGACGTGGGCCACGTGGAGGCCTGATGCCCAGGGCCCGTACTCGCTTCCGGGTGACCGGGAGGGGGAGATCGCGGGGGGCCGGGGGGTGGGCCGGGTGACCCGTTCCCGCCAACGTAAGACAGGAACCTCTCTCTCACAGATTGGGAACTGCTACCACCACAAGACGTGTGAGCGCGTCGTGGTCAGAGGACCACCCACCACCACGCGGGGCATCAGGCTTCCACCTGGCCCACGTCGAGCGCGTCGGTCAGGGTGCGGAGCATCAGCGCGAAGCCGGCGCGGACCCGCTCGTCACAACCCTCGGCGCTCTCCCCGTAGAACACCGCGATGATGTAGGCGGGCAGCGTCGGGTGGCCCGGGGCGCTGACCGTCTCGAGCACGCGGTCGGACTCCTCGCCGTCCAGGGTGTCGAGCCACGTCGTCACCGCGTGGTGCGCGTCCTGGATGCGCGACTCGGAGAGCGGCGGGAACGGATGGCCGAGACTCCGCTCGAGGATCTTGAAGAGGAGGAAGCAGAGGCCGAGCGCGGCGCGCTGCACCGAGGCATCCTGCTCGTGGGTGATCGAGTGGGCGAAGGCGGCCACGTGCGGTTGCCGCGTCAGGAAGTCGGTCGCTTCCTCGGCGATCCGTCCGGGCGGATACGACGTGGTCTCGCGCCAGACTTCGTCCACCAGCGTCTGATCGATGCCTCGCACGGTCGACGAAACTCCTTGCGGCCCCCCGGGGGTGTCCGGTAACGTGAGTGGCTGAATTCTAGCACGGAGGGCCGAGCAAGCGTGGAGAGTGGAGCATGATGACCTCGGAGCATTTCTGGTTGACGGTGGGATTCCTCGGTCAGGCGTTCTTCTCGGCCCGCTTCGTGGTCCAGTGGATCGCCTCCGAGCGCAAGAAAGAGAGCGTGATTCCCGTCTCGTTCTGGTTCTTCTCGATCGGCGGCGGCCTCACCCTGCTGATCTACGCCATCTACCGCCTGGACCCCGTCTTCATCCTCGGTCAGGGGGCCGGCCTGTTCGTGTACCTGCGCAACCTCTACCTGATCCGTCGCAAGCAGAGCGGCCTGGCCCAGGCCAGCGCGTAGCCCGGCTCCGGCCGGCAAAGGAGCTGTCATGGATTCCGCCCTTCGCTGGGGAGTGACCCAGTCTCATCCGATCCTGATGATCCCGGGCCCGACGGAGCTGCCGTTCGCCGTCGTGCAGGCCATGAACCAGCCCGCCACCATCCAGTACGACATGAACTTCGACGTCAAGGTGCTGGAGCCGGTGACCCTCGCGCTGCGGGACATCTTCCAGACGAGCCGCGGCGAGGTCATCGCGATGCCCGGCTCGGGCCGCACCTCGCTCGAGGCGTCCGCGATCTCCGTGCTCGAGCCCGGCGACCGGGCCCTCGTGGTGGTCGCGGGCGTGTTCGGCACCCTCATGCGCGAGATCATGACGCGCGCGGGCGCCGAGGTCACCGAGCACACGGTGGAGTGGGGTCGCCCGCTCGACCTGGCGCGGCTCGAGAAGGACGTCGAGCGCGTGAAGCCCAAGGTCGTCTCGATGGTCCACAACGAGACGTCCACCGGCACGACCTATCCCGCCGCCGAGGTGGGCCGCATCGTGAAGCGCCACGGGGCGCTCTTCATGCTCGACACCGTCTCCTCCCTCGCCGGCCTCGACGTGCGCACCGACGAGTGGGGCGTGGACTTCAACATGACCGGGTCGCAGAAGTGCCTCGCCGCGCCGCTCGGGATGGCGATCGTGTCGGTGAGCCCCGCCGCGTGGGAGGCGATGGAGCATCGCAAGCACAAGGCCAGCTCGTGGGCCTACGATCTCCTGCGCTGGAAGGAGAACTGGATTCCCACCTCCCGCGGTGGCCACATCCCCGACGGCACCCCCCGCCGGCAGCCGGTCTCGATCCCGACCCACCTCACCCAGGCCCTGGGAACCGCGGCTCGTCTCATCCTGGAAGAGGGCCTCGCCCACCGCTTCCGCCGTCACGCGGCCGCGGGCCGCGCGTTCCGGGCCGGCGTCGAGGCCATGCGCCTGCAGATGTTCCCGGACGCGTCGCTCATGTCCAACACGGTGTCGTGCTTCAGGACCCCGGACGGGATCGATCCGGCCGCGGTGGTCACCCACATGCGCGACCGCTACGGCATCCTGATCGGAACCGGGCTCGACAAGATCCGGACGAGCACGCTGCGGGTCGGGCACATGGGCATCACCTCGAGCCCGATGTACGTGCTGCCCACGCTCTCCGCGATCGAGATGACCCTGCGCGACCTCGGCTACCGGAGCGAGGCCGGCGCCGGGGTGTCCGCCGCCCAGGCCGTGTTCTCGGGGCCGTCCGCGTGATCGTCGCTCCGGACGACTTCCCCTCGGTCTTCGACGGCAGCGAGGCGCATCAGCGGGCGAAGCGCCTGGGCAACGTGCGCGTGTACACCGAGCGCGGCGCCGACCAGGAAGTGGAGCTGATCCGCCGCATCGGCGACGCCCAGGCCGCCCTCAACATCCGGGCCCACGCCCGCTTCAGCGACGGCGTGTTCCAGGCCTGCCCCCGCCTCAAGATCGTCTCGGTGTGGGGCACCGGCACCGACAACATCGACCTGAACGCGGCCGGCATGCGCGGCATCACCGTCTGCAACACCCCGGGCATCAACGCGTTCGCGGTCGCCGAGCACGCGCTCACCCTGATGCTGGCGGTGGGACGCCGGATCCTCACCCTCGACGCGGAGATGCGCCAGGGCCGCTGGCCGCGCGAGATGCTGACCCAGCTCCTGGGCAAGACCCTGGGGGTCTTCGGCATGGGGGCCATCGGCGGCCGCCTCGCCACCATCGCGCGGGGCATCGGCATGAACGTGCTGGGCTGGAGCGCGCTCGGCGAGGAGGCGCGCATCCGCAAGACCGGCGCCAAGCCCGCCTCCAAGGAGGAGATCCTCTCGACCGCGGACGTGGTGAGCCTGCACGTGCGGCTGACCCCGGAGACGCGCAACTTCCTCGGCCGCAAGGAGCTCGCCATGATGAAGCCCAGCGCCATCCTGGTGAACACGGGCCGGGGCGCGCTGGTGGACCGCGAGGCGCTGCTGGCCGCGCTGCAGGAGCGCCGCATCATGGGCGCCGGCCTCGACGTCTTCCACCAGGAGCCGCTGGCCGCCGACGACCCGATCCTGACGCTCCCCAACGTGGTGGTCTCGCCCCACAACGCGGGCCAGACGCCCGAGGTCATCCGCGACGGGCTGCTCGCCGCGGTGGCCAACATCGAGAGCTATCTCCAGGGCAAGCCGAGCAACCTGGTCGTCTCTCCCGGGCGGTAGGCTGCCTCGGCCAACGGCTCGCCACCGTTCGGTGGCGGAGCGAGCACGATCGGCGTAGCGTGGAGGCGTCGTCGACCTTAACGCGTTCACCGAACGCCCGGGAGGAATATGCTCATGGCCAAGGTTCTTCGGTGTGGTGATCTGATGCCGGGCTGCAGCGCGGTCCTGGAAGGCAAGGACGTGGCCGAGGTGATGGCCAAGGGGGTCGAGCACGCGAAGAAGGATCACGGGCTCGCCGCGATCCCGCCCGACATGGCGGCCAAGGTGCAGGCCGCCATCAAGGACAAGTAGCCCTTCGACTGCCCCCTCACCCTACCCTCTCCCCACTACGGAGAGGGTAGGGTGAGGGACTATCTCAGGCGGTCAGGTCCACCAGCACCTTCATCACCGGGCCGCCGCGCAGCGCCTCTTCCATCCCTTCCTGCAGGCCCTCGAGCGGGATCTTGCGGCTCACCAGCGGCGAGAGCGGGACCGCGCCGGAGGCGGCCAGGCGGATCGCTTCTTCCCAGTCCTCCCGGTTGTAGAGACGGCTGCCGTGCATGGTGACCTCGCGCGCGAACATCGGGTAGAGGTTCACCGGCGTGGGCTCCGAATGAATCGCCACGATGCTCACCGTGCCCCACACGCGCACGGCCTCGGTCATCACGCGCGCGGCGGCCGGGTGCCCGGTGACCTCGAAGGCCACGTCCACCCCCTGCCCCTCGGTCCACTCGTTGACGAAGCGCACCGGATCGGCGTCCATCCCGATCACCTCGAGGCCCAGCCCGCGCAGCAGCTCGATGCGGTACGGGTTGACCTCGCTCACGATCACGCGCGCGCCGCGGTGGCGTGACACCATCGCGATGAGGGCCCCGATGGGGCCGCCGCCCAGCACCAGCACCGAGTCGCCCGACTTGACCGCCGCGCGCCGCACGTCGTGCGTGGCCACCGCGAGCGGCTCGATCATGGCGGCCTGGTCGTCGCCGAGCGAGGCGGGCACGTGGAGCATCCGCTTGGCCTCGACCGTCCAGTAGTCCTGCATGCCGCCCGGCAGCTCCACCCCGTAGATCTTCAACTTGTAGCAGAGGTAGTACCCGCCCATCCGGCACGCGCGGCACTCGCCGCAGGCGTGGATCGGCTCCACCACGACGCGATCGCCCGGCCCGAAGCCGCTGCCCGCGGGCGCCTCGACGACCTCCGCGAAGGTCTCGTGCCCGATGATGCCGCCCTTCGGGATGCGGTGGTCGAGGTGCCCCTGGAAGATGTGCAGGTCGGTGCCGCAGATGCCCGCGCGCAGCACGCGGAGCAGCGCCTGGTCCTGGGCGCGGGTGGGACGCGTGGCGGGCGCGGTGCGGAAGGTGCGGGAGCCTTCGTAGACGGACGCTCTCATGCGAGTCTCCTTGGTCGGGGTGCCGGGCGGGTGACGCCGGGACTATCTAGGGGCGGCGGCCGGCCGGAGTCAAGAGGGGCCGGGACCACGCGGCGCCCGGAGCCGCCACAGCGAGATCCCCTGCGCGAGCAGGGCGACCGCGATCGCCGCCGCGAACGCGCCCGCGATCCCGAGCGGGACCAGGCCCAGGGCCAGCACCAGGCAGAAGCCGGCGAACGAGAACAGGCCGAAGAGCAGGCCGCGCAGCACGCCGATCGCCGCGCCGGCCCCCTGGAGCCGGTGTCCGAACGCGGTCAGGATGGCCGCGAAGAGCGGATAGGTCGCGAGCAGCCCACTCCACCGGGCCCCCAGCCGCGGCGCGAGCGCGGTGAGCACGAGCACCACCGTGGTCGCGAGGACCATGCGCGCCGGCAAGTCCCAGCGCGGAGCGGCCACCGGGGCGGCCCCGGGGACGCCCCGCGGCATCAGCCGGAGCGAGAGCACGAGCGTGACGATCACCAGCGCGAACAGCGTGACGGCTCCGAGCGCCAAGCCCTGCACGAGCGCCGCGACCGCCGCGTAGGCCGCGGTCCCGGTCAGGAGAGCCGACGGCCACGAGCGCCGGAGCGCGCTCCAGCCGTACGCGAGGCTGAACGCCACTTCCGCCACCGCGCCGGCCAGCGAGCCCACCACCGCGGCCGCCGCGAAGGACTCGCCGTGGTCGAGCGCGATGAAGAACGCGACCGGACCGGTGGTCAGCGGCAGGCCCACCAGCCAGCCGCCGACCGACTGGCCCCAGCGCCGCCCCGCGAGCGTGGCCGCCCCGATGAGCGCGGGCGTCACCACGAGCTTGAGCGTCAGGTTGTCCATCGCGGGAGCGGCCGGCGTCGGCGGGACGCCGAGCTCAGGAGCGGAGCGCTTCGCGCAGGATCTGGGCGGGGTGCTTGGCCCGGCGGCCCGCCAGGTGCTCGATCTGCTGGCGGCAGGAGACGCCGGGCGCCACGATCTCGGTCTCGGCCGCCGCCGACTTCACCGCGGGGGCGAGGCGCCGGTTGCCCAGGGTCACCGAGACGTCGTAGTGCTCGCGCTCGAAGCCGAAGGAGCCGGCCATGCCGCAGCAGCCCGAGTCCACCTCCGCGACCTCGTAGCCGGCCCACCGCAGCACGGCTACCGTGGGCGCGGTGCCCACCATGGCCTTCTGGTGGCAATGGCCGTGGAGCAGCGCCTGCTTGCGCACGTGGCCGTTGGGGGCGAAGGGCAGCGTGAGGCCCCGCGCCCGCTCCCGAAGCAGGAATTCCTCCAGCAGAAAGGCGGAGGCCGCAACCCGCCGCGCCTCGTCGGTGCGCACCAGCTCGACGGTCTCGTCCCGTAGCGTGAGCAGGCACGAGGGCTCGAGCCCCACGATCGCGGCGCCCCGGTCCACCCAGGGCAGCAGCCGCGCCACGTTCCACTCCGCGTGCGCCTTGGCCTGGTCCAGCATTCCCTTCGAGATGAGCGGCCGGCCGCAACACTTCTTGTCCACGAGCTGGACGCGGTAGCCGGCCGCCTCCAGCAGCTCCACCGCGGCGCGCCCGATCTCCGGCGCGTTGTAAGTGATGAAGGTGTCGTGGAAGAGCACCACGTCGCCGCGCGGCGCCTCCGCGGGGGCGCGCCGCCGATCGAACCAGTCGGTGAAGGTCTCGCGCGCGAAGTCGGGCAGCGGCCGCCGCCGGTCGATGCCCGCGACCCGTTCCATCAGGAGGCGGTTCGGCCACGAGCGTGCGATCCAGTTGGAGATCGGGGCCAGCCGCGAGCCGAGCCAGGACAGGCGCGCGATGTGCCCGAACAGGCGGTTGCGCAAGGGCAGGCCGTTGACCGCGTGGTAGTGGTGCAGGAACTCGTACTTCATCTTGGCCATGTCCACGTTGGACGGGCACTCCGCCTTGCAGCCCTTGCACTCGAGGCAGAGGTCCATCACCTCGTAGAGCCGCTTCCCCGCGAAGTCGGCCGCGGGCACCTGGCCCGACAGCACCGCGCGCAGCGCGTTGGCGCGCCCGCGGGTGGTGTGCTCCTCGTCGCGAGTGGCCATGTACGACGGGCACATCGTGCCCTCGAGCTTCTTGCGGCAGACCCCGACCCCGTTGCACATCTCCACCGCGGCCGCGAAGCCGCCCTGGGCCGAGAAATCGAGCAGGGTCTTGGGCTCCCACGTCTTGTACTTGGCCCCGTAGCGGAGATGCTCGGTGACGCCCGGACTGCCCACGATGTTGCCCGGGTTCATGAGCCCGCGCGGATCGAAGGCGGCCTTGGTCTCCTTGAAAGCCTGGAACATGGTCGGCCCGAACACGCGCTCGAGGAACGGGCTGCGGGCCCGCCCGTCGCCGTGCTCGCTCGAGATCGCCCCGCCGAAGGAGAGCACCAGGTCGAAGATCTCCTCGGCCATGACCCGGACCTGCTCGAGGCCGCGCTCGGTCTTGAGATTGATCAGCGGGCGGATGTGCAGGCACCCCACCGAGCAGTGGCCGTAGTAGGCGGCGTCCGCCCCGTGCTTGGCCATGATCTCGGTGAAACGCGGCACGAACTCGGGCAGGTGCTTCGGGTCCACCGCGGTGTCCTCGATGAACGCGATCGGCTTGGACTCGCCGCGCGTGCCGAGGAGCAGGCCGAGACCCGCCTTGCGCAGCTTCCAGATGGATTGCTGCTCGGCCGAGTCGGTCGCGATGTGAGAGGCGTAGCCGAAGCGCCCGCGCGTCCGCCGCGCCTCCAGGTCCGCGACCTTGGCCTTCACCTCCTGCTCGGTCTCCCCCGCGTACTCCACCATCAGGATCGCGGCGGGGTCGCCCTGCACGAAGCCCATGCGGGCGGCCTGCTCGATGTTCATCCGGGCGAGGTCGAGGATCATCTTGTCGGTGAGCTCGACCGCGTACGGCCCCGTCTCGAGGATGGCCTGGGAGGACTCGAGCGCCTCCTGCATGTCGTGGTAGTGGATCACGTCCACCGCGGTGGCCTTCGGCTTCTTGACCAGGCGCATCTTCGCCTCGACCACCGTGAGGAAGGTGCCCTCCGAGCCCACGATGAGCCGCGCCATGTTGAGCGGCCGGTCCTTCACCAGCTCGTCCAGGTTGTAGCCGCAAACGCGGCGCCAGTGCCGCGGGTACTTCGTGCGGATCTCCGCGTCGTACCGCGTCCGGATCCGGTCGATCTCCCGGTAGATCTGCCCCTCCAGCCCGGGCAGGCGCGTCTTGGCCGCGAACTGCGCGGGCGTCACCTCCCCGAATACCGCGCGGCTGCCGTCGGCGAGGATCGTGGTCATCTCGATGACGTGCTCGACGGTGAGTCCGTAGGCGATGGAGTGGGAGCCCCCCGAGTTGTTGCCGAGCATGCCGCCGATGGTGGCGCGGTTCGAGGTGGAGGTGTCGGGCCCGAAGAGCAGACCCATGGACCGCACGTGGTGATTCAGCTCATCCTGCACGAGCCCGGGCTGCACCCGCGCCCACAGCTCCTCGCGGTTGACCTCGAGCACGTCCCCCATGTGGCGCGAGAAGTCGAGCACCACCGCGTGATTGACGGTCTGCCCGGTCAGCGAGGTGCCGCCGCCGCGGGGCAGGAGCGGCGCGCCGAGCTTGTTCGCGACCTCGATCGCGGCCTGCACGTCGTCGGCGTGACGCGGGATCACGACGCCCATCGGCTCCATCTGGTACATCGAGGCGTCCGTCGAGTAGAGCAGGCGGGAGTAGTGGTCGAAGCGAACGTCGCCTTCGACGCGGCGACGCAGCTCGTGCTCGAGGTCGCTCATGGCCGGGATTATGACACGCGGTCGAGCGGACCCGCAATTGAGCGCGGCGCGCGGCGCGGGAGGGGCGCGCTCAGCGCCGCGCGCCGAGCAGACGGATCAGGAGCCGGTGGACCGCGGCGGTCTCGAGGGGCTTGAGCAGGATCCCGTCGGCGCCCGCCTCCATCGCGCGCGGCTCCGCGTCGAGCGAGCGCGCGGTCATGATCACGACCCGGGTGTCGCGGATGAGCGGATCGCGCTTGATCTGGCGGCAGACCTCGAACCCGTCCATACCCGGCATGCCGAGGTCGAGCAGCAGGACGTCGGGACGGAAGGTGCCGACCTTGAGGAGACCTTCGAAGCCGTTCGCCGCGGTTTCCATCCGGGCTCGGGGGTCGTATGCGCGCAGCGACGCGACCAGCGCCTCGGCCACCTCGCTCTGATCGTCGACCACGAGCACCCGCGGCGGCTCGCCGGCGCCCGCCCCGAAACCGTGGGTCTTCTGGAAGCGCTCGAACTCATCCGCGAGGATCCGGAAGTGCCCGCCGGGAGTCCGGAACGCGGCGAGCTTCCCCTGCTGGATCCACTTCTTGATGGCGGCCGGGGAAACCTCAAGCATTTCACCTACTTTACCGGTCGTCAGATATCTCCTGAGCATTCGCTTCGACGCCACGTCGCGCGATCCGGCGGTTGACCGCATGCGGAAACTCTAGCAGCCGAGCGGTGAATCGCCCGCCGAGATTCGACGGCCTCCCCGGCGCCGCGGAACGACCCGGCCATCCGGAAAAAGTTACGCGCGGCGCCGGCGAGAAAGGTGGACCGCTCACGCAAAAACGGTAGGTTACAATCAACTGGCCCTGGCACCGCCCTGCAGCGCAGGCCCATGCCGAAGGAGAGAGAGCACGCTGCCCGAGCCCAGCGAGGAAACCACGCAACAGACCATTCTCGTCGTGGACGATGAGCCCGAGGTCCGCGCCCTCGTGCGCGAGGTGCTGACCATGAATGGCTACGCGGTGATCGACACCGGCGATCCGTTCGAGGCGCGCCGCATCGCGGAGGCGCAGCCCATTCACCTGCTGCTCACCGACGTGGTGATGCCGATCATGAGCGGCCTCGAGCTGGCCAAGCGCATCGAGGGGTGCAGCCCGTCCACGAAGGTCGTGCTCATGTCGGGCTACGCCACCGCCGCGGTCAAGGGCTCCGGACGGCCGCTGATCTCCAAGCCGTTCCGGGCCGCCGACCTGGTGAACACGATCCGGCAGATGCTCGACTCGAAGTCGGCGTTCCGCCGGCCCACCCCGCCGCCCGCGCCCACGCCGGGCTTCGGACCGATCTGATGCGGCTGGCCCTCATCCTGGGCGCGCTCCTGCTCGCGGCCGGGCCCGCCGCGGCCGCGCCGGCGGCCCCCGCGTTCACCGTCACCCTGCTCGACGGGTCCGGCCATTTCGACTCGCGGGCGCAGCTCGGCAAGCAGGTGCTGGTCGTGCGCTTCCAGGCCTCGTGGTGCAAGGTGTGCAACCAGGAGGCCGCGACGTTCGAGCGGGTCTACAAGAAATACCGGGCGAGCGGGGTCGAGCTGGTGAGCGTGCAGGTACAGGACACGGAAGCCGACGCGCGCCACTTCCTCGAGGTCAACAAGGCGACCTACCCGGCCGGGCTCGATCCGCGCCTGAAGATCGCCAACCGCTTCGGCTTCCGGGGCACACCCTACATGGTGGTCATCAACAAGCGCGGCGAGATGGTGGCGCGCGTCCACGGCCGGACCGACGAGGCGCGCCTCGCGAAGATTCTCGATCCCCTCGTCAAGCGGGCGCCCGACGTCAAGGTCCCCGCGCCGAAGGTGCCCGCCCGCACCAAGTAGGTCCGGGCGGCTAGAAGGACCGGCGCCCCGCGTCCAGACCCCGCACGATCATCACGAGCACGACCGTGTGGATCGCCACGCCCGCCCAGTCGTGGGCGGCGAGGACGATCAGGCCGTCGAGCGCGTAGACCCCGGCGCCGATCGCGAAGGCCCCGAGCCGCCCGCGCTGGGCGAGAACGCCCAGAACGGTGAACGCGGCCACGAACGGCACCGCCACCCAGGCGCCGGGGACCGAGCCGGCCAGCCACCGGGTCAGCCCGAGCCCGATGATCACGCCCGGGTCGTGCGAGGCGAGCGAGAGCGCGGCGTCGAGCGCCACGAGCGCGGCCGCCAGGTAGAAGGCGACCGCGCCGAGCCGGAGCGCGCGCGAGCGTGAATCACGGGGGACGGCCCGGCTCCGCCCGCCCACGCGCGGGACGCTCCGCGGCGGAGACGCGGTCAGGGGCGCCGCGGGAACTGGGCCGAATCCGCTCCGGCGCGGCCGGAACGGCGGCCGCGGAGGCGGACGGCGGAAAGGACTGCCGGTCGGGTCCATGTCGCTCCTCCGTCACCATCGGTGTCAGACGTGTCCGAATCCGCACCGAAGCGGCCCCTGGACGAGGCCAGGGAGCTAGAGGAGCAAGCGGTGTGCCAGCGTCAGGCCTTC
>DATFUK010000053.1:0-6560 GCA_035260865.1 Candidatus Methylomirabilota bacterium
GGAGGCGAAGCTGGCCGGCCGCCTGGCCGAGCTGCCCACGTTCATCTTCACCGAGCCCGCGGGTGGCCCACTGGACCGCCGCACCTTCGAGCGCGCCTTCGCGCGGGTGCTGGGCAAGGCCGGGCTCGGTGCGCACTATTCTCCGAAGTCGCTGCGCCACACCTACGCCTCGTTGATGATTTCGGAGGGCGCCAACCTCGTGTACGTCAGCCGGCAGATGGGCCACGCATCGGTGGGGATCACCGAGCGGGTCTACACGCGCTGGATTCCCCAGGCGGTTCCGGCAGTGCACCAACTCGACGACACCGTGGAGGGAAGTGGTAACAAAACGGCCGAGGTTGGTAACGGCGCGGGGCGTAAGTGACTGGAAAAGTAAGCGGAGTGGCGAACCTGTCATATAATGCCGCCATGCCGCGGGGCGGAGTGTTCGACGTCTCGTTCCTGATCCTCTCCTCGCTCGCCGTCGTATTCGCGATCGTCGCCTACCTGAAGGACCCGAGCCTGCCCGCCGTGGGCGCCCGCAACGGCCTGGCCCTGCTCTGGTTCATCATCCCGCGCCTCGTGCCCGCCCTCATACTGGCCGGCATGCTGCAGGTCGTGATCCCGCAGGAGACGGTCACGCGCTACTTCGGCCGGCAGTCGGGATTCGGAGCCATCTGCATGGCCAGCATGGCGGGAGTGATCACGCCGGGCGGGCCCATGGTGAGCGTGCCGCTGCTCGTGGTCCTCTCCAACTCCGGAATGGCGCTGGGGCCGCTCGTGGCCTACATGACCGCGTGGTCGCTGTTCGGGATGCAGCGGATCATCGCGTGGGAAGCGCCGCTCATGGGCTGGCACTTCGTGGCGGTGCGCACCGCCTCGAGCCTGGTCTTCCCGATCGTCGCGGGCTGGCTCGTGACGCTCTACTATCACGAGTAGGCGCGCGGGCCATGGCGTTCGCCAACCTCCGCGAGTTCATCGCCCACCTCGAAAAGCAGGGCTCGCTCAGGCGCGTGAGCGCGCCGGTCTCGCGCGATCTGGAGATCGCCGAGATCACCGACCGGATCTCCAAGAGCGCGGGGGGCCGGAACCTGGCCCTGCTCTTCGAGAACGTACAGGGCTCCGAGATGCCGGTGCTCATCAACGCCTTCGGCTCGCCCGATCGCATGGCCGCCGCGCTCGGAGTGGGCCATCTCGACGAGCTCTCGGCGCGCGTGGCGAAGCTGATCGACCTGCGGATGCCCGGCTCGGTGTTCGACAAGCTGCGCAAGCTGGCCATGCTCTTCGACGTGGTGAAGGCCGGCCCCAAGCGCGTGAGCTCGGGGGCGTGCCAGGAGGTGGTCGAGACCGACCGCCCGTCGCTCGCTTCCCTGCCCGTGCTCCGCTGCTGGCCGGGCGACGGCGGCCGCTACATCACGCTGCCCATGGTGTTCACCCGCGATCCGGTCACCGGCGCGCGCAACGTGGGCATGTATCGCCTCCAGGTCTATGACGACCAGACGCTCGGCATGCACTGGCAGATCCACAAGGGCTCGGCCGAGCATCAGCGCCTGGCCGAGGAGCGCCGGGAGCCCATGGAGGTCGCGATCGCGCTCGGCGGCGATCCCTGCGCGATCTACTCGGGCTCCGCGCCCCTGCCCCCGGGCATCGACGAGATGGTCTTCGCGGGCTGGCTGCGCGGCTCGGGAGTGCCGATGGTGCCCTGCAAGACGGTGCACGTGGACGTGCCCGCCGAGGCCGAGATCGTGCTGGAGGGCTGGGTGGATCCGGCCGAGCGGCGGCTCGAGGGCCCCTTTGGCGACCACACCGGCTACTACTCCCTGGCGCGCGACTATCCGGTCTTCCACCTGAAGGCGATCACGCGCCGGAAGAACCCGATCTACCCGACCACCATCGTGGGCCGGCCGCCCCAGGAGGACTACTGGCTGGGCAAGGCCACCGAGCGCATCTTCCTGCCCATCATCCGGATGATGCTGCCCGAGATCGTGGACATGAACATGCCCGCGGAGGGCGTCTTCCACAATCTGGTCATCGTGTCGATCAAGAAGCGCTACCCGGGCCACGCCCGCAAGGTCATGTACGCGCTCTGGGGCCTGGGGCTCATGATGCTGGCCAAGAACATCGTGGTGGTCTCCGATCACGTCAACGTGCACGATCTCTCCGAGGTCGCCTGGCGCGCCGCCGGCAACATCGATCCCAAGCGCGATCTCGTCATCGTGGACGGCCCCATGGACGATCTGGACCACGCGGCCCTCCGGCACCGCTTCGGGGGCAAGCTCGGGGTGGACGCCACCGAGAAGACGGAGGCCGACGGCATCGGGCAGCCCTGGCCCGACGAGATCGTGATGAGCGACGACATCCGCGCGCTCGTCACGCGCCGCTGGGCCGAGTACGGGCTCTAGGCCCGCGGCCGCCCCCGTGCCCGCCGTCCGCCACTTCCTCGACGCGATCAAGTTCGAGCACACCGTCTTCGCCCTGCCCTTCGCCTACGTGGCGATGGTGCTGGCCGCGGACGGCTGGCCCGGCTGGCGCGTGCTGATCTGGGTGACCCTCGCGATGGTGGGCGCGCGCACGCTGGCCATGAGCGTGAACCGCCTCGCCGACCGGTTCGTGGACGCGGCCAACCCGCGCACCGCGCGGCGGCATCTGCCCACCGGCCTCCTGACGCCCGCGCAGGTGACCGCGGCGGCGCTCCTCTCGGCCGGGCTCCTGCTCGGCTCGGCGTGGATGCTGAACCCGCTCTGCCTGCTGCTCTCGCCGCTCGCGGTGCTGTTCCTCGTCGGCTACTCGTACACCAAGCGCTTCACGTGGCTCTCGCACTGGATCCTGGGGTTCACCGACGGCATCGCGGCGGCGGGCGGCTGGATCGCGGTGCGCGCGGCCTTCGACCCGCCGGTCTACGTGCTGTGGTTCGCGCTCACCGTGTGGATCGCCGGCTTCGACCTGATCTACGCCTGCCAGGACGTGGAGTTCGATCGGGACCACGGCCTGCACTCGATGCCCGCCCGCTTCGGCATCCCCGCCGCGCTCACCACCGCGCGGGTCTGTCACGTGCTGACCATCGCGGCCTTCGCGCTGCTGGGCTTCCAGATGGGGCTCGGCCTGCTCTACTGGGTCGGGGTGCTCCTGGTGGCGGGCCTGCTGGTGTACGAGCACTCGCTCGTCTCTCCGGGCGATCTCTCGCGGCTGGACGTCGCCTTCTTCAACGTCAACGGCTACATCGCGGTGATCCTCTTCCTCTCGGTCCTGGGAGGCCGGCTCGCGTGACCGAGGCGCTCCAGGGCGTCGAGAAGGCCCGCTTCGTGCGCGCGATGTTCTCGCGCATCGCGCGCCGCTACGACCTGATGAACGGCCTCATGACGCTCGGCATGCACCACAACTGGCGCCGGGTGGCCGCGCGCCAGACGATCGCCGCGCCCGAGGGCCCCGCGCTCGATCTGGCCACCGGCACCGGCGATCTCGCCATCGATCTGGCCGAGGTGCACCCGCATCGCACGGTGGTCGCGGCCGACTTCTCGCTCGGCATGCTGGAGGTGGCGCGCGACAAGCTGGAGGGCCTCGACGAGCGGCGCCGCGTGCGCCTGCTGGCCGCCGACGCGCTGGCCCTGCCCTTCGACACGCGCACGTTCGCCTGCGTGACGAGCGCGTTCCTGCTGCGCAACCTGGCCGACCTCGAGCAGGGCCTGCGCGAGATGCGGCGGGTGACCCGGCCGGGCGGGCGCGTGGTCGCGCTCGAGATCACCCAGATGCGCGCGCCCGGCTTCACCGCGCTCTTCCGCTTCTACTTCCATCACGTGGTTCCCTGGATCGGCCAGCTGGTCGGGGGCGACCGCGAAGCGTACAGCTACCTGCCGCAGTCGGTGGACCGCTTCGTGACGCCGGGCGAGCTCGTGCGCCTGATGGAGAGAGTCGGGCTACGGGGCGTGACCTACCAGCGACTGGGGCTCGGCACCGTCACCATCCACACCGGCATCGCGTAGGCGCGGCGCCTACCACTCGGGGCTGGAGTACTCCTCCCACACGCGACGCACGACACGGATCTGCTGGGCGCGGCCGTCCTTCTGCTCGAGCGTCACGATGTCGCCCGCGAAGAGCTGCTCGAGGTCGCGCGTGGTGCCTTCGTCGGTCACGACCACCGTCTCTCCGCAGCTGAGGTCGGTACAGACCTCGGCCTCGCCGCGGACGCGCACGATGCCGGCGGCCTTGTCCACGGAGACGATACTGAAGCGGTTGTGCTTGAGGGAATCGGTCAGGCTGTAAGCCATGGCACCCTCCTTGTCCGACTTGGGTCCTGTTATATCAGGCGGCCGGCTGCCCAGCAAGACCTACGGGCGGCCGGCCATGCTAGTATTTTCCGGAACTTATGGAGCTGATAATGCCCCGCGGCCGGATCGCTGAGACGTTCTATTCCATCCAGGGTGAGGGCGCCACCGCCGGCCTGCCCGCCATCTTCGTGCGCCTGCAGGGCTGCACGGTTGGCTGCGGCTGGTGCGACACGAAGTACTCGTGGGACCCGGCGGCCGGCCGCGAGGTGGAGCTCCCCGCGCTCCTGGACGAGGTGGCGGCCTTCCCCTGCCGCCGCGTGGTGATCACGGGCGGTGAGCCGCTCGAGTCGCCGCTCTTCGCCTCACTGGCCGCCGCCCTCGGCGCGCGCGGATACGTCGTCGAGGTCGAGACCTCCGGCACCCGCCCGCCGGCCGCCGAGGCCGACGCGGGCATCCAGTGGAACGTCTCGCTCAAGCTGTCGGGCTCGGGCGTCCCCGAGGACACACGGATCAACCCGGCCGCGATCCGCGCCTTTCTCGCGCGCGGGGCCTGGTGGAAGTTCGTGGTGAGCGAGCCCGGCGAGATCGGCGAGGTGCTGCGGCTGGCCGAGCGATTCGCCCTGCCCCGCGAGCGCGTCCTGCTGCAGCCGGAGGGCCTGCGGGCCGAGGAGCTGGCCGCCCGCACCCCCTGGCTGGTGGACGCCTGCAAGGCGCACGGCTTCCGCTTCTCGCCCCGGCTCCACATCCTGATCTGGGGCGCCAGGCGCGGGGTCTGATGCCGGCGCGCCGCGCGGTGGTCCTGCTCTCTGGCGGTCTCGACTCGACCACCGCGCTCGCGGTGGCCCGGGCGGAGGGCTTCGATGGCTACGCGCTCTCCTTCGACTACGGCCAGCGGCACGACCGCGAGCTGGAGTCCGCGCGGCGGGTGGCGGCGGCCCTCGGGGCCAAGGAGCACCTCGTGCTGCGCCTGGACCTGCGGGCGATCGGCGGCTCGGCGCTGACCGGTGACATCCCCGTGCCCAAGGGCCGGAGCCATGAGGCCATGGGCTCGGGCATCCCGGTGACCTACGTCCCGGCGCGGAACACGATCTTCCTGAGCCACGCGCTGGCCTGGGCGGAGGTGCTCGAGTCACAAGACATCTACATCGGCGTAAATGCCCTGGATTACTCGGGGTATCCCGATTGTCGACCCGAGTACATCGAGGCCTTCGAGCGCATGGCGAATCTCGCCACCAAGGCCGGGGTCGAGGGCCGAAGCCGGCTCACGATCCACACGCCGCTGATCCGCCTGACCAAGGCCCAGATCGTCCAGCGCGGGGCCGAGCTCGGCGTGGACTTCGGGCTCACCTGGTCCTGCTACGAGCCTCAGCCCGACGGCCGAGCCTGCGGGCTCTGCGACTCCTGCCTGCTTCGGCAGAAGGGCTTCGCCGAGGCCGGCCTGCGCGATCCCGTGCCTGTGGCCCGGTAGGTCCGCCCCGGCCCGTGTCCGAGCCCGCCGATGCCCTGAGCCGCTTCCCGCGCGAGCGGACCTGGCTGCTCCCCGCGCTGCATGCGCTCCAGCACCGCGACCGCTGGCTCTCCCCCGCGGCGCTCGAAGAGGCGGCGGATCACCTGCGGGTGCCGAGGAGCGAGGTGTACGGGGTCGCCACGCACTATCCCGAGTTCCGGCTGACCCGGCCGGGCCGGCGCGTCGTGCGCGTGTGCGTGGGGCTCTCCTGCCGCGTCCGTGGCGGGCTCGACGTGCTCGCGGCCTGCGAGCGACACCTCGGCATCGCGGCGGGCGCGACCACCACCGACGGCGCGGTCACGCTCGAGCGGCTTGACTGCGCGTTCGACTGCGCGATGGCGCCGGTGGTGGAGGTGGAGGGCGAGCATCGCGGGCGGGTCGACGCGGGGGCGGTGGACGCGCTGCTGGCCGTGCCCCCTCACCCTGCCGTCTCCCCCTCCGGGGGCGAGGGCTCCCACGCTCCGGCGGATCTCCCGCCTCCCTCCGGGGAGAGGGGGACGCCCCCGCTCACTCTGGTCGTCGGCGCCGGCACCTGCGGCCTCTCGGTCGGCGCGGCCGACACGCTGCGCGCCCTCCGCGACGAGATCGCGCGCCGCCGCCTCGAAGCCCGCGTGATCGCCGGCGGCTGCAACGGGATGTGCTGGGCCGCCCCCGTCGTCACGGTGCTACGCGGCGACGATACCCCGCGCGTCGTCTCGCGCGTGACCGCCGGCCAGGCCGCGGCGCTCTTGACCGCGGTGACCGCGGGCACGCTCTCCGAGTCCGCCGACGTCACCGCCTTCCTCGCCGGCCAGCGGCGCGAGCTGATG
>DATFUK010000054.1:0-3324 GCA_035260865.1 Candidatus Methylomirabilota bacterium
GGGGTGCCGCCCGGCAACATCGTGGTGCTCGGCGCGGGCACCGTCGGGATCAACGCGGCGCGCATCGCGCTGGGCCTGGGCGCGGACGTCTCGATCCTCGACATCAACCTCGACCGCCTGCGCGCGGTGGACGATCTCTTCCACGGCCGCGTCATCACGCTGGTGTCCAACAGCTTCAACATCAGCCAGGTGCTGCGCCGGGCCGACCTCCTGGTCGGCGCGGTGCTCGTCACCGGCGCCCTGGCCCCGGTGCTGGTCACCAAGGAGATGGTGGCCTCGATGAAGGAGGGCTCGGTGATCGTGGACGTGGCGGTGGACCAGGGCGGAACGGTGGAGACGATCCACCCGACCACCCTGCAGGACCCCACCTATCTCGTCTCCGGCGTCGTCCACTACGGGGTCGCCAACATGCCGGCGCTGGTGCCGCGCACGTCCACCTTCGCGCTGACCAACGCGACGCTGCCCTACGTGCTCGAGCTGGCCGGCAAGGGCCTGGCCGCGGCCCTGCGGCTGAACGCGCCGCTCGCGAAGGGCGTCAACATCTGGCGCGGGCGCGTCGTGCACCCGGCGGTGGCGCAGGCGCTCGGGGAGCCGCCGACGCCCCTCGACGCGCTCCTCGGCTAAGAGTGGTCTCCCCGCTTCGCATCATCCGCGCGCGGCCCCGGCTGTTCTCCTCGACCGCGCTCGGGCTCGTGGTCGCCGGGGTCCTCGCCCTGACCACGTCCTGTACTCCGGCGACCTGGGCCCTCGCCGGCTGGGACGTGGGCGTCGGGGTCTACCTGGTGCTCGCCTTCCACATGATGGCCGATTCGGATGAGAGTCGCATGCGCCGGCGCGCCGCGATGCAGGACGAGGGGCAGCTCGCCATCCTGGGGATCACGATCGGGGCGGCGCTCGCCAGCCTCGGCGCCATCGTCAAGCTGGTCATGACCGACCAGAGCCAGGGCGGCCTCACGCTCGCGATCATCACGATCGTGCTCTCCTGGGCCTTCATCCACACCACCTTCTCGCTGCACTACGCCCACGAGTTCTACGGCGATTCCGACGACGGCGGGGGCGGGCTGGCCTTTCCGGGGGGCGACGAGGCCCCGGACTACTGGGACTTCGTGTACTTCTCCTTCGTCATCGGCATGACCTCGCAGGTCTCCGACGTGGGCGTCACCACCAAGGAGATCCGCCGCACCGTGGCCATCCACGGCGTGATAGCCTTCCTGTTCAATACCGCGCTGCTGGCCCTGACCGTGAACATCGCGGCGAGCGCGCTGACGCCGCCGAAGACATGAGCAAGAGGAGGACCTGACATGCGAGACGCGGCCCTGACCGTCGAGAAGCTCACCCCCCACATCGGCGCGGAGGTCCTGGGCGTCGACCTGTCGCGGCCGCTCGACGAGCCCACGTTCAAGCAGATCCACGACGCGCTCATCGAGAACCAGGTGATCTTCTTCCGCGACCAGCACATGACGCCCGATCAGCAGAAGGCCTTCGGCCGGCTCTTCGGCGAGCTGGCCGTGCATCCGGCCGCCCCCGGGCTGGTGGAGGGCCATCCCGAGATCCTGGTCATCCACGCCGACGAGAAGTCCAAGCACGTGGCGGGCGAGAACTGGCACTCCGACGTCTCCTGCGATCCCGAGCCGCCCTTGGGCAGCATCCTCTATATGCACGAGCTGCCCCCGGTCGGCGGCGACACCCTCTTCGCCAGCATGTACGCGGCCTACGAGGCCCTCTCCGAGCCGATGAAGCGGCTGCTGGAGGGCATGACCGCGATCCACCGCGGCGAGCACGTCTACCGCGGGCGCTACGGGGTGAAGGACGAGGGCAAGACCTTCCCGGAGGCGGAGCATCCGGTGATCCGCACCCACCCGGTCTCCGGCCGCCGGGCGCTCTTCGTCAACCGCACCTTTACCACGCGCATCCCGCAACTCAGCCGCAACGAGAGCGCCGCGGTGCTGCGCATGCTCTACGAGCACGTCGAGACGCCGGAGTTCCAGTGCCGCTTCCGGTGGCGGGTCGACTCGGTGGCGTTCTGGGACAACCGCTGCGCGCAGCACCACGCGATGTGGGATTACTTCCCGCAGCGGCGGCACGGGCACCGCGTCACCGTGAAGGGGGACCGGCCGTTCTACCGCGCGTGACCGGGCGCCGCCGCGTCCGACCCGCCCCCGCGCCGGATCACGGGATCAGCTCGTAACCCCCGGATACCTCCATCTCCGATTCGGCGAGCGGGAGCGGCCGCCCGTCGAAGTACATCGCCACCCCGTCCCCGATCGCCAGCTTCCGGTTGAAGAACGGCCGGACCTGGCGTCGCGCCCGCAGCCACGGTTCACTTCGCCGCGCAATGGCGTTCATGGAATCGCGATCCGGCCAGAGGTCGCCACGGAAACGGTGAGCGTGGAACCTGTCGTGGTGTTCGTCACGGTGTAGGTCGCTTGCGGGAGGGCACGCCCCAGATAGTCGAATACGGGGCTCGCCGAAGCGCTCACCGTGAAACCGGGCTGCAGCGTGATGTTGCCGGCCGCGTCGCTGATGGAGCCAAGCCAGGGGACGCCCATGCAGTCGGGGCTCGCATAGAAGGACATCTGGGTTGGTGCCATCACCTGAACGCAGACGAAGGTCCTTTGATCGATCGCAATCTGGCGGGCCTGGTTGAGAATGGTCCGGATCTGCTGCGCTCCGGTCGTGTTCTGGGCATTGTGGTAGTAAGAGAGAACCATCGGGACGGTCACCGAGATCAGGACGCCGGTGATCGCGAGGACGACCAGGAACTCGCTCAAGCCGAATCCGGCCCGGCCAATCTTCAGCGAGCCAGGCCCAGCTGGAGTGCGGCGTCGTCGCAGCTTGCGCACCGAGATGGGATCCGCGGGAGATTCTAACGGAGCCCAGTTCGAAGGCGGCTCGATTATGTGGGGTGGCTTATTTCTGAGCTTGCGCCTGCAGCTCCGGGAAGTCGTCCCGCATCGCGAGGCCGTTGGCGGGCGTGAGCTCCAGAACCCTCGCCTCACTCGCCTTGATCTCGACCCGGAGACGCCAGATCGGCTCGCCGGCCACGCGATCGATGAGCTTGTACGAACCCGGGACGACATCCGGGAACTTGAAGTTCCCCTCCTCGTCGGTCCGCAGGTGGTAGCGCTCCTTCAGATTCTGATTCTCCGGAACCAGGAAGAGCTGCAAGCGAGCCATCGGCTTCGGCGCCTGCCCCGCTTCCGCGAAGACGGCCCGACCCTCGAGGCTGGCGTTGCCGGCCTGCCGCTCCTCGCCGGATCGGCTCGGGGCTGTCGTGGGGAGAGTCGGGGACGGCAGCGCGCCCGCCCGGATGAGCCATTGCCG
>DATFUK010000055.1:0-3194 GCA_035260865.1 Candidatus Methylomirabilota bacterium
CAGATCCGCCACATCTTCTTCGACACCGGACGCGACCAGCTCCTCGCCTTCATGGAGGCCAGCGGGGTGCCGGGGGTCCCCGCGGAGTACGACGCGGGCATCAACCGCGGGCTCGGGGTGCCGGGCGTGTTCTATCACTTCGCGTTCGAGGCGGGCACCGAGGCGGCGCTGATCGAGAAGCGCGCCGAGCTGCGCGCGAAGGGAGTCGAGGTGACCGACGTGGTGGATCACGACTGGGCCAAGTCGATCTACTTCAAGGATCCGAACGGCATCCAGCTCGAGTTCTGCTGCTACACGCGCAACCTGAACGCGGACGACGCCCGCATGCAGCACCGCGCGGAGATCTCGGTCCGCCGCCTGGGGCTGGAGGATCCGGTGGCGCTGAGCTCGGCGAAGCGCTAGGCCGGCGGTTCATTCGATGAAGCGAGTTCTTTACGTCGTGTCGCGGGAGCAGCCTCTGCTGTGCGGGTATCTGATGACCACCGCGGGCGCCCGATCGGCCGGCGGTCACCTCGTGGAGATCAAGCTGGACGAACGGCGGATCGAGCGTCGGCTATCCGCGGAGGCGCGAGACCCGGAGCGACGTCGGGGGGAGGAGCGGCGGCGGCGACCCAGCCTGGACCGAGAGCTCCGCTCCCGGGGCTACGCGACGGTGGCCCAGTCCGAGGCCGGCCCCTCCCCGACCGTCGACGGCCCGCCGGCGCGCCGCATGGCTTGGCGGCGCCGGTCGAGCTTGGGGCAGCGTGCGGTCCGCGCGGGTCGACGCAACCGCGTGTGGTGGGGAGTGATCGCTCTGCTGGTCGTCGCGGCCGGGGTGGCGTTCGTCGTGACCCGGTCCATGGATTGGGTGCCGGTTCCGCGGGCATCCGCTCCGCCGGTCGCTCCGGAGATCGAGAAAGCTGCCCCTCCTCCGACGGTGTCGCGAGCGGAGACCGTCGTCCCCCGCGCGGCCGCGCCCCCGCCCCCGCGGCGGGTGCCGGACCCGATCGTCAGCACGCGGTCCTCCGGCGTCGTGCTGTCCGTCGACCCGCGAGCCAGACTGCTCGTTCTCGAGGACCGGGGTGCGGCCGGCGAGGCGGCACGTCTGCGTATCGAGCTGGCCCCCGACGCCCGCGTGCTGCTGTCCGAGCGGGCCGACCGGCCCGCGGATCCGAGCCGCCCGTTCAAGGACACCACGATCGACCTCTCCGACGTCAGGCGCGGCGACTACGTGGTCGTGGAGCGGCGGGGTCCGGAGGGGAAGGCGCTGGCGCGCTCCGTCGTGGTGACCTTTCGGGCAAACAAGTAGGGTCGGCCAACCAAGTAGGGATGCGGGGCCCCGCGGACTACCAGGGATAGTGGTCGGCCGGGAGTCGTTTTTTCTGCCGCTTCTTCGCGGTCATGACCTGAAAATATTCCGCGACGGAGGGCAATCGCACATGACATTCCTGCTGACGTACTTGCTGCTGGCGATCGTCTTCGGCTTCGGGTTTGTCTGTGCGGCCGCCTTCACGGTTGGTGAGGACTGAGTAGCGCGACCCGACGCCGGTCACTCACCGTTCCCTCCGCCCGACGACCCCACCTCAAGTCCCCGCGAACTCGACCAGCCGGCAGAGCGCGTTGACCAGCTGCATCTCCTCGATGGATTGGCAGCGCGCTTCCAGCAAACGGGGCGAGCAGACCAGGATCGCGAGGCACTGCGCGCGCGAGATGGCCACGTTCAGGCGGTTGCGGGAGAAGAGGAACGTGAGGCTGCGGGGCACGTCCTCGCCGCTGGAGGTGGCCATCGAGAAGAAGACGATGGGCGCCTCCTGACCCTGGAACTTGTCGACGGTCCCGACCCGGACCCCGGCGGGCAGGGCGGTGCGCAGCCGGAGCACCTGGGCGTTGTAGGGTGCCACGACCATGAAGTCGTCCTCGCGGAGCGGGCGGGTCGTGCCGTCGGCGTCGGTGAAGCGGCCACCGCGCATGGCGGCGATCCGCTTCGCGATCTCGGCCACCTCTTCGTCGGAGGAGGACCGGTTGCCGTCGTGGTCGACCGGCGCGAAGCGGATGCCGGTGCCGGACGAGGTGGTGCGGCGGGCCGCCGACGCGTCGGAGTGTAGCCGGCCGGCGTAGACGATCTCCGAGATGAAGTCGGACACGCCCGGGTGCATGCGGAAGCTGCGCTCGAGGAAGACGCCGCGGTCCTCCGGGATGGTCGGAGCGTCCCCGAGCAGGTGCTCGAGGACGGAGGCGCCCGCGCCCGCCGGGTGGACCGCCTGGGAAACCTGGGCGAGCTGGAGCGGATCGCCGAGGAAGATCAGGTTGCGGGCCGCCGTGCCCATCGCGAGCGCGTCGGCCAGGGAGATCTGGCCGGCCTCGTCCAGGACGAGATAGTCCAGCGCGCGGTCGAGCTTCTCGCGGGAGAAGAGCCAGGCGGTGCCGGCCAGGAGCTGGACGTCGCGGCCGGCGCCCTCGAAGGTCGCGTTGTCGTCGTCGGACTTGATGAGCGCACCGTCGTACTCGGACTCGGGGTTGCCGGTGGACTTCTTCAGGCCCTTGAATCGCACGCCCGTCTCGCGCGCGACCTTCTCGATCTCGGTCAGCAGGTTGTGGATCGCCTTGTGGCTCTGGGCCGCGATGCCGACGCGCCGCCCATTGGCGAGCAGGTGGACGACGATGCGCGCGCCCGTCCACGTCTTGCCGGTGCCGGGCGGACCCTGGAGGAAGAGATAGCTCGCGTCCAGGCCGAGGGCGAGCGCCTTCATCTCCGCGAGATCCGTGGTCTGGATCCTGGCCCCGGGGGCACCGCCCTGGATGCGGGGGTGCTCGCGCGCGAGGATGGCCCGGAGCGCCCGGTAACCGTCATCGTCCGCCCGGATCGACTCGCCCACGCGCAGGACCGCCGCGCGCTGAGTCCGGGTCTCGATCGGGCCGCCCGCGATGATCGCCTCGGGCAGCGGACTCGCGCCGACCTTGGGTCCTCGGAGCAAACGCACGATGCCGACGGTGCCGCTCGAATCGTCGATCTCGACGATATCCCCGGCGTGCTTGCCGGTCGCCGGGTCGTGCACCGGGATCCCAGGTCGGAGCTTGTGGTCCTGGATCGGGAAGGTCAGGGTGTGGACGAACGATCTCTTGACCGGCCTCGGGGGCGTGCCGCGGTCGACCGTCAGGTAGGCGATGGCCTCCGTGTCGTCCTGCAGCTCCTCCGGCGACTTGCCGAGGCGGTC
>DATFUK010000056.1:0-12406 GCA_035260865.1 Candidatus Methylomirabilota bacterium
CTCCACGTCCGACCTCGAGCAGGTGCGGGTGCGCGTGCTCGGCCGCTCGGGTCAGCTCACGACGCTGCTGCGCTCGCTCGGCGCCGTCCCGGCGGCGGAGCGCCCGAAGATCGGCGAGCAGACCAACCGGGCCAAGGCCGAGGTCGAGGCCGCCATCGCGCTCCGGCTCGAGGGCCTGAAGGCGGAGGAGCGCCGCCTCACCCTGCAGGGCGATCGCCCCGACCTCACGCTGCCCGGGCGCCGCCCGGCCCCGGGCCCCGTGCATCCGATCACCCGCGTCACCGAGGAGATCATCGAGGTCTTCGAGGGGCTCGGCTTCTCGGTGGCGGAAGGCCCCGAGGTGGAGTCGGACTATTACAACTTCGCGGCGCTGAACTTTCCGGACGATCACCCCGCGCGCGACATGCAGGACACCTTCCACATCGGGCCCGACACGCTCCTGCGCACCCACACCTCCCCGGTGCAGATCCGCACCATGAAAGCCCAGCGGCCGCCGGTGCGGATCATCTGCCTGGGCAAGGTCTACCGGCGCGACATCCTCGACGCCACCCACTCACCGATGTTCCACCAGGTGGAAGGCCTCGCGGTCGACAAGCACATCACGATGGCCGATCTCAAGGCCACGCTCCAGCTCTTCGCCCGCGAGATGTTCGGTCCGAAATCCACCGTGCGCTTCCGCCCCTCGTTCTTCCCGTTCACCGAGCCCTCCGCCGAGGTGGACGTGCGCTGCTTCAAGTGCGGCGGTGACGGCTGCCGCTTCTGCAGGGATTCGGGCTGGCTCGAGATCCTGGGCTCGGGCATGGTGCATCCCAACGTGCTCCGCAACGTGGGCTACGATCCGGAAGAGGTCACCGGCTGGGCCTTCGGCATGGGCATCGACCGCATCGCCCTCCTCAAGTACGAGATCGACGACATCCGGCTCTTCTTCGACAACGATCTCCGCTTCCTGCAGCAGTTCGCGGGCCTGCCCGGGCGATGAAGATCTCCCTCCGCTGGCTCCAGGAGTTCGTGGAGACCGAGCTCGACGCGCGCGGGGTCGCGGACCGTCTCACCAACGCGGGGATCGGCGTCGAGCAGATCGCCCCGGTTGTGGAGGGACTCGCGGGCGTGGTGGTGGGAGTGGCCCGCGAGGTCGCCGCCCTCACCGGCGCGCCGTTCCGCTTTCCCAAGGTGCAGGTCGCCGAGGGCGAGGCGGAGGCCTCCGCGCTCGCCGCGCTCGACATCCAGGCGCCCGACCTCTGCCCGCGTTTCTGCGCGCGCGTGATCACCGGGCTCACCGTGAAGCCGTCGCCGCCGTGGCTGGCCCAGCGGCTGCGCGCGGTGGGCCTGCGGCCCATCAACAACCTGGTGGACGTGACCAACTACATCATGTGGGAGATGGGCCAGCCCCTCCACGCCTTCGACCTCGACACGCTGGCCCAGCACACCGTGGTGGTGCGGCGCGCGCGGCCCGGCGAGCGCATGAAGACGCTGGACGGCCAGGAGCGCGCGATCGGGCCCGACACCGCGCTCGTCTGCGATCCCGAGCGCGCGGTCGGCATCGGCGGCGTGATGGGGGGCGCCGACAGCGAGGTGACCGCGTCGACCACCCGCGTGCTGCTCGAGGCGGCCTACTGGGATCCGGGCTCGATCCGGCGGACCGCGCGCGGCCTCGGCCTGCACACCGACGCGGCCTATCGCTTCGAGCGCGGCGGTGACGTCGAGGCGCCGCCCGACGTGCTGGGGCGCGCGGCCCAGCTCATGGCCGACCTGGGCGGCGGGACGGTCGCGCGCGGCGTGCTCGACGCCTATCCGGCGCCGCGCCCGCACCGGCGCATCACCCTCCGTCTCGCGAGGGTGGAGCGGGTCATCGGGGCGTGCCCGCCGCGGGCGGACGCGGTCCGGATCTTACAAGCGCTGGGCTTCGCGGTGGACGACTCGGGCGACGACCTGCAGGTGGTGGTGCCGAGTTTCCGGCGTGACGTGCACCAGGAGGACGACCTGGTCGAGGAGATCGTCCGGATCTGGGGTTACGACCAGATCCCGCGGACCCTCGCGGGCGGCGGCGAGATCATCCCGGTCAAGCGCCCGGCCGGACTGCGGGTGGCGCGGGTGATGAGCCGGGCGCTGAACGCGGCCGGCCTCTTCGAGTGCGTGAGCTGGAGCTTCCTCGACCCGGATCGGCTCAAGCGCATGGGCTGGGGCGATCCGGCGGGGCTGATCACGCTGCAGAATCCCGCCTCGATCGAGCGCTCGGTGCTGCGCCCCTCGCTCGTCCCCGGGCTCCCGGAAGTGCTCGCGATCAATGCGAACCGGCAGACGCCGGACGCGCGCCTCTTCGAGGTGGGTAACGTCTTCTCGCCGCATCGGCCCGAGGACGGCGACCGCCCCGCACACGAGGAGCTGCGCCTGGGCCTCGCGCTGACCGGCCTGCGCGCGCCCCGCGCCTGGTTCACCGGGGGCCGCGATCGCGTGGACGTCTACGACGCCAAGGGGCTCGCCGAGCTGGCCCTGCACGCCGCGGGCCTGATCGACGCGGCCACGGCCGTCTGGCCCGCCGAGCAGGTGCCCGCGTATCTCGAGTCCGGGCGCGCGGCCCGTCTGGTTCGGGGCTCCCTCGAGCTGGGCTGGTTCGGCGAGGTGGCGCTGGCGGCGCGCGAGGTGTTCGACCTGCCCGGGCCGGTCTTCGTGGCCGAGCTCTCGGTGACCGCGCTGGCCGGCCTGCCGATCCCGGTGGCGAAGTACGAGCCGCTGCCGCGGTTCCCCGCCGCCCAGCGCGACCTGGCGATCGTGGTCGGCGGCGAGGTGACCGCCGGCGAGGTCGAGGCGGCCATCCGCGCGCTGGGCATCGACCTGCTCACCCGCATCACCCTGTTCGACGTGTACACTGGCGGCCAGGTGGGCGCGGGCCGGCGCAGTCTCGCCTGGAGCCTCACCTTCCAGGCGGCCGACCGCACCCTCACCGACGCCGAGGTGAACCGGCTGCACGAGCGCATCGTCGCGGAGATCGCCAAGCGCTTCCGGGCCGAGGTCCGCGGCGCGTGACGGAGGGGACCGGATGGCCGAGGGGCTGACGGAACGACTCGAGCAGCTCGAGAAGTCGGTGCGCCGTGCCGCGGAGACGATCACCCGGCTGCGCAAGGAGCGCGACAACCTCCAGGCCAAGGCCGTAGGCCTGGAGGCCAAGCTCCAGCACGCGGAAGGGGAGCGCGCGGAGCTCACGAGTCTGCGGCAGGAGCGCAAGGAAGTGCTGGCCCAGGTGGACGGCATCCTCAAGGAGCTCGACCGGCTCGACATCCAGTAAGGCAGTGGCTGGGCAGTAAGGCAGTGGCTGGGCGAGGCGCAGCCGAAGGCGAGCCGAGCGAATACCAAAAAGAGGGCATCAACATGGCCGAGAAGCAACGCGTTGACATCGAGATCCTGGGCCAGAAGTACCCGATCCGGAGCGAGGCGGCGCCCGAGTACGTTCGCAAGCTCGCCTCCTTCGTGGACGGCCGCGCCCGGGAGATCCGCGGCGAGGCTTCCGGCGGGGACCCGTCCCGGGTGCTGGCCCTCACCGCCCTGGACGTGGCCGACGAGCTCTTCCGCCTTCGCGAGGAGCGCAAGGAGCAGGACGTCGACCACAAGGATGTGACCGCGCGTCTCGGCGCATTGCGGCAACTGCTGGACGCGGTGGTGCCCGAAAAGTAGCTTGACCCGCCCCGGGGGCCGGGGGTACACAGGAAGGGCCCTACGCTGTTCGTGATGCCGGGGGGAAGTTTCAACCTCGTTTAAAGATTGGGAGCCGCTCACGAGGGTGGTGCGCACGCCCCTCCTAGGAGGGGAAGCCTGAAGCCCTCCATTTTGGCGCCCACCTGGTGCATACCAGGTTCGAAACACCGTCGGCACACGGCAGAGGTGGGGCGTTTCTGTCTTCGTAGCTCTCTCCCGCTTCGTTGACTTTCTGTCCCGGCCGGGCCTATAATTCGTCAACTTTCGCGGCTATTTGCCGCCTGACACCTCAAGTGCACATGATCCGGACCGGGTCACGACCCGGGATGGAGTGATCGATGAACGCCATGACCTGGCTGATGGTGCTGGTGCCGGTCGTCGCCGTCCTCGCCGCCGTCGCTGGATATCTCGGGGGACATTTCGGAGCCCGCACTGTCGCGGCTCGTGCCCTCGCCGACGCGCAGGGCCGCGCGAGCCGCATCGTCGATGACGCCAAGCGGCTGGCCGAGCAGGCGCGCGGCGACGCCGAGACCAAGACGCGCGAGGCGGAGGTCCGGGCCCGCGACGCCGAGACGAAGATCCGCAGCGTGGAGCTCGAGGCCAAGGAGTTCGCGCTGAAGGCGCGGGCGGAAGCGGACCAGGAAGCGCGCGCCCGCCAGCGGGAGCTGCAGGAGCTGGAACGCCGCGTCGCGCAACAGGAGGAGCAGATCGGGCGCCGCCTGGATCAGCTCGACCGCCGTGACTCCGAGTTCCAGAATCGCGAGCGCGCCCTGGGGGAGCGGGATCGGAGCCTCGGGGACAAGGAGGCGCGGCTCGGCTCGGCTCTCGAGGAGCAGCGCCGCAAGCTCGAGGCGGTCGCGGGGCTCACCAGCGAGGAGGCCAAGCGTCAGCTCATGGCGCAGGTCGAGGTGGAGTCCCGGCGCGAGGCGCAGCTGCTCGGCATGCGCCTCGAGGAAGAGGCGCGCGAGACCGCCCACATGAAGGCCAAGGAGGTGCTGGCCACCACGATCCAGCGCCTCGCCCCCGACTACACGGTGGAGACCGCGGTGTCCATCGTGGACCTGCCGTCCGACGACATGAAGGGCCGCATCATCGGCCGCGAGGGCCGCAACATCCGCGCCCTCGAGGGCTTCACCGGGGTCGACCTGATCGTGGACGACACGCCGGAGGCGGTGCTGATCTCGGCCTACGACCCGTACCGGCGGGAGATCGCGCGCCTGGCGCTCCAGCGGCTGATCGCGGACGGGCGCATCCATCCCGCGCGCATCGAAGAGGTGGTCGAGAAAGTCAAGAAGGAGATGGAGCAGCACCTGCGCGAGGAAGGCGACAAGGCCTGCTTCGAGGTGGGCGTGCACGGGCTCCATCCCGAGCTGATCAAGCTGGTGGGCCGCATGAAGTTCCGCACCTCGTACGGTCAGAACTGTCTCCAGCACTCCAAGGAGGTGGCGTGGCTGGCCGGCATGATGGCGGCGGAGATCGGCGCGGACGTGCAGCTCGCCAAGCGCATGGGCCTGCTCCACGACATCGGCAAGGCGCTCACCCACGAGCAGGAGGGGAGCCACCCCGAGCTCTCGCTGCAGGTGCTCACCAAGTACAACGAGTCGCCGCAGGTCATCAACGCGGCGCTCTGCGGGCACGAGAACGTCGAGGCCGAGACCATCGAGGCGGTGCTCACCGAGGCCGCCGACGGCATCTCCGCGGCGCGGCCGGGGGCCCGGCGCGACGTCCTCGAGAGCTACATCAAGCGCCTGGCCAAGCTGGAAGAGATCGCCATGTCCTACAAGGGCGTGGAGCTCTGCTACGCGATCCAGGCCGGGCGCGAGCTGCGGGTCATGACCAAGGCCGAGCAGATCTCCGATCTCGACGCCCACCAGCTCGCCAAGGACATCTCCAAGCGCATCGAGGCCGAGATGCAGTACCCCGGCCACATCAAGGTCGTGGTGATCCGCGAGACCCGCGCGGTCGAGGTGGCCAAGTGACCAAGCCGCTCACCGTCATCTGCGTGGGCGACGTGTTCGGCGAGCCGGGGCGGCGCGCGGTCCAGATGCTCCTGCCCAAGCTCAAGAAGCAGCACGAGGCGGATCTCGCGGTCGTCAACGTGGAGAACTCGGCCTCGGGCTTCGGGGTCACCCCGCTCATCGCGCGGACCTTCCTCGAGCAGGGCGCGGACGTGATGACCTCCGGGAACCACATCTGGGACAAGAAGGAGATCATCGAGTACATCGTCAAGGAGAACCTGCTCCTGCGCCCCGCCAACTACCCCCCCGGTACTCCCGGCGCGGGCTCGATCGTGGTGAAGGCGGGGCCGCACAAGGTCGCGGTCCTCAACCTGATGGGCCGCGTGTTCCTGCCGGATCTCGATTGCCCCTTCCGCAAGGCGAACGAGGAAGTGGAGCGCCTGCGGGCCGAGACGCCGATCATCGTGGTCGACATGCACGCGGAGGCCACCTCGGAGTCCGCGGCCATGGGCTGGCATCTCGACGGGCGCGTGAGCGCGGTGGTCGGCACGCATCGCCACGTGCAGACCGCGGACGAGCGGCTCCTGCCCAAGGGCACCGCCTACATCACCGATCTCGGGCTCACCGGCCCGACCGATTCGGTCATCGGCGTCGAGCCGGAGCTCGCGCTCGCCCGCTTCCTCTCCGGGATGCCGAACCGCTTCGAGCCCGCCCGGGGGCCGGCCATGCTCCAGGGGGCGGTGATCCGCATCGATCCCGAAACCGGTCGCGGGCTGTCCATCGAGCGTCTGCGCGTCCCTCTCGCCGGCTAACCGTGTCGGCGCAGATCCTGAGCGGCAAGGAGGTCGCGGCCAAGGTCCTGGCCGACGTCAAGGCGAACGTCGCGGTTCTTCGCGAGCGGACCGGCGCACACCCGACCCTCGCGGTCGTCCTCGTGGGCGAGGATCCGGCGTCCCAGATCTACGTGCGCAACAAGAAGCGCGCGGCCGACGAGGTGGGCATCACCACGCGCGACTACCTGTTCCCGCAGGGCTGCTCGCAGGCCGAGCTGCTCGCGACCATCGCGAGTATCAACCGCGATCCCGCCGTCCACGGCATCCTGCTCCAGCTGCCGCTGCCCAGGGGCATGGACGAGGACGCGGCGGTGGCCGCGATCGCCCCCGAGAAGGACGTGGACGGCCTGCATCCGATGAACCTGGGCAACCTGCTCGGCGGCAAGCCGGGCGCGATCCCGTGCACCCCGGCCGGCTGCGTCGAGATCCTGGATCACTACGGCATCCCGATCGAGGGTGCGGAGGCGGTGGTCATCGGCCGCTCCCGCCTGGTCGGCAAGCCGCTCGCGCAGCTCCTGCTCGGGCGCAACGCCACCGTCACGATGTGCCACACGCGGACGCGAGACCTGGCCGCGCATTGCCGGCGCGCGGACATCCTCTGCGTCGCGGCGGGTCGCGCGGGCGTGGTCACCGGCGACGTGGACTTCGCCTCGGTGGCCCCCCGGGCCCGCGCCATCACGCCGGTGCCCGGCGGCGTCGGTCCCATGACCATCGCGATGCTCATGCGCAACACCCACCGCGCCGCCCTCCGCCATCTCGCGCAATGACCGAGACCCTGGCGGCCTACGTACCCTCTCCCCTCCGGGGAGAGGGTAGGGTGAGGGGCGAAGTGGCGTGCGAATCTCCCCGAGATTTCGCACGGGGACTCCGCAAGCGGCAGACCGACGCAGAGCGCCGTCTCTGGGCTCGCCTGCGGGATCGTCGGCTCCTCGGGGCGAAGTTCGCGCGCCAGGTGCCGATCGGTCCGTACGTTGTGGATTTCTGCTGTCGGGAGGCGAAGCTGATCGTCGAGCTCGATGGTGGCCAGCACGCGACGCAGGGCCATGACGCGGATCGCGCAGTGTTCCTGGAGTGTCTCGGCTACCGCGTGCTGCGCTTCTGGGATAACGACGCGCTCGCGAATACCGACGGTGTGCTCCAGCGGATTGCTCAACAGCTGAACCCTATGCACCCCCGCCCCTCACCCCGGCCCTCTCCCCAGAGGGGAGAGGGGGGAGGTCGGAGATGAGCGAGCGGGCGGTCTGTACGGTGAGCGAGCTGGCGATGCGGATCAAGGCGTCGCTCGAGGATCAGTTCCCGGCGGTGTGGGTGGAGGGGGAGATCAGCAACCTGCGCACGCCCTCGTCGGGGCACGCGTACTTCACGCTCAAGGACGACACCGCGCAGCTCCGCTGCGTGCTCTTCCGCGGGCGCGGGCGCCGCGTCGCGTTCCAGCCCGAGGACGGCATGCAGGTGCTGGCCTTCGGCGGCCTCGACGTGTACCTCGCGCGCGGTGAGTACCAGTTGGTGGTGGAGCTGCTCGAGCCCAAGGGGGTGGGCGCGCTCCAGCTCGCCTTCGAGCAGCTCAAGCGGCGGCTCGAGGCCGAGGGCCTCTTCGACGCGGCCCGCAAGCGCGGCCTGCCCCCGTTCCCGCGCACCATCGGGATCGTGACCTCGCCCACCGGCGCGGCCATCCGCGACATGCTGCACGTCATCGGCCGCCGCTTCGCCGACCTGCGCATCCTGATCACCCCGGTGCGGGTGCAGGGTGAGGAGGCGCCCGGCGAGATCGTGCGCGCGCTCGCCGACCTCCAGGAGATCGCGGAGCTCGACGTGGTGATCGTGGGCCGCGGGGGCGGCTCCATCGAGGATCTCTGGGCCTTCAACGACGAGCGGGTGGCGCGCGCCATCGCCGCGTGCCGCGTGCCGGTGATCTCGGCGGTGGGCCACGAGACCGACTTCACCATCGCGGACTTCGTGGCCGACCTGCGGGCCCCCACGCCGTCGGCGGCCGCCGAGCTGGTGGTGCAGGAGAAGCTGCAGGTGGTCCACGCGCTCTGCGACCTGTACGAGAGCCTCAAGCAGGTGATGGCCGATCGTCTCGAGCGCGAGCGGGAGCGGGTGGACGCGCTCGCGAAGCGCCGCGTGCTCACCGACGCCTCCCGCGCCCTGCGCGATCTGCACCGGCGCCTCGACGAGATGACCACCCGGCTCGGCCTCGCGGCGCGGCGCCGGCACCAGGACACCGCGCATCGGGTGTCGCTGGCCAGAAACGCCTTGCGCTCTCTCAACCCGGTCGCTAGGATTGCCAACGGCACGTCGTTACTCGCGCAGCTGCGCGGACGGCTCACCTCCGCGGCGGGACACAGCGTGAAGGCGTCCCGTCACCGGTTCGACGCCGCGGTGGGGCAGCTGGACAGCCTCTCCCCGCTGGCCGTGCTCGGGCGAGGCTACAGCCTGACCCGGCTGGCCTCGGGCGCGATCGTCCGCACCGCCGCGCAGACGCGCTCGGGCGACGCCATCGAGATCCTGCTCCACCAGGGCGTGCTGGACGCCCGGGTGGAGCGCATCAAGGAACGAGATGACCGACATCAAGTTTGAAACGGCGCTGCAGCGCCTCGAGCAGATCGTGGACCAGCTCGAGGCGGGCAATCTTTCCCTCGAGGAATCGCTGCAGGTGTTCGAGGAGGGCGTGGGCCTGGCCCGCCGCTGCGGCAAGTACCTCGACGAGGCCGAGAAGCGCATCGAGCTCCTGACCCGGGACGAGAGCGGGGTGCTGAAGGTCGCGCCCTTCGACCTGGCGGAGGACGATCGCGCGTGAGCTTCGACCTCGGCGCCTACATGAAGCAGCGGGCGGACGCGGTGGACGCGGCGCTCGAGCGCCTCCTGCCCGCCGAGACCCTCCGGCCCGAGACCCTGCACAAGGCGATGCGCTACAGCGTGTTCGCGGGCGGCAAGCGCCTGCGCCCGGTGCTGGTCATCGCGGGGGCGGAGGCGGTGGGCGGCACCGCGGACCGGGTGATGCCCACCGCGTGCGCGATGGAGATGATCCACACCTACTCGCTGGTCCACGACGACCTGCCCGCGATGGACAACGACGATTTCCGCCGCGGGGTACCGACGAATCACAAGGTCTTCGGCGAGGCCACGGCCATCCTGGCCGGGGACGCGCTCCTGACCCTCGCCTTCCGGCTGGTGGCCGACAACGCGGGCGCGAGCAACGCGGGCGCCCTCCAGGCCGTCGTGCTGGACATCGCGGACGCGGCCGGCCACAAGGGCATGGTGGCGGGCCAGGTCGCCGACCTGGAGGCCGAGGGCCGCCGGGTGGGCGCCGACGTGGTGGACTACATCCACGCGCACAAGACGGGCGCGCTCATCCGCACGTCCCTCCGCATCGGCGCGGTGCTCTGCGGGGCCGACGCCCGACAGGTGCAGGCGCTGAGCGTGGCGGGCGCCGATCTGGGACTCGCCTTCCAGATCGTGGACGACATCCTCGACGTGGTCGCGAGCTCCGAGGAGCTCGGCAAGACCGCGGGCAAGGACCAGATCCAGCAGAAGGCGACCTATCCCGCGATTCACGGCATCGAGGCCTCCCGGGCCCGCGCCGCGTTCCTGATCCGCGACGCGGAGGAGCAGCTCCGCGTGCTGGGGCCGCGCGCCGAGCCCATTCGCGCCCTCGGGCGCTTCATCCTCGAACGGAAGGCCTGAGCCATGTCCGAGATCCGCGCCACCCACGCCCGAGAGGTGCTCGATTCTCGGGGCAATCCCACCGTCGAGGTCGAGATCTGGCTCGAGTCGGGCGCCTTCGGGCGCGCGATCGTCCCGTCGGGCGCCTCCACCGGCAAGCGGGAAGCGGTCGAGCTGCGCGACGACGACGACAACCGCTACGGCGGCAAGGGCGTCCGCCGCGCGGTGCAGAACGTCAACGAGGTGATCGCTCCCGAGATCGAGGGCCTCGAGGCGGGCGAGCAGGCGGTTCTGGATCGCGCGCTGCTCGAGCTGGACGGCACCCCCAACAAGTCGGGCCTCGGCGCCAACGCGCTCCTCGGGGTCTCGCTCGCCGCGGCGCGGGCCTCCGCGGACGACGCCGGCCTGCCGCTGTACCAGTACCTGGGCGGCCCGGGGGCGCGCATCCTGCCGGTGCCGCTCATGAACGTGCTGAACGGCGGCGCCCACGCCGACAACGGCCTCGACGTGCAGGAGTTCATGCTGGTGCCCGCGGGCGCGGGGTCGTTCAGCGACGCGCTCCGCATGGGGGTGGAGATCTTCCACACGCTCAAGCGGCTGCTGAAGGACCAGGGCCTCTCCACCGGGGTGGGCGACGAGGGCGGCTTCGCGCCCGCGCTGGGCGGCAACGAGCCCGCGCTCGATTTCCTGCTGCGGGCCATCGAGCGCACCGGCTACCGGCCCGGGGAGGACGTATGGCTCGCGGTGGACGTGGCGGCCAGCGAGTTCGGCGAGCACGGCCGCTACCGGCTGCGCGCGGACAAGACCGAGAAGTCGAGCCAGGAGATGATCGCGTTCTACGAGACCCTGATGGCGCGCTACCCGATCTGCTCCATCGAGGACGGCCTCGCCGAGGACGACTGGGAGGGCTGGCACGCGCTGACCCGGCGCCTCGGCGACCGCTGCCAGCTCGTGGGCGACGACGTGTTCGTGACGAACCCGGCGATCCTCCAGGAGGGCATCCGCAAGGGCATCGCCAACTCGATCCTGGTCAAGGTCAACCAGATCGGCACCCTCACCGAGACGCTCGAGGCGATCGAGCTGGCCAAGCGCGCGGGGTACGGCACCGTCATCTCCCACCGCTCCGGCGAGACCGAGGACGCCTTCGTGGCGGACCTGGCGGTCGGGGTGAACGCGGGCCAGATCAAGACCGGCTCCCTGGCCCGCGGCGAGCGCACCGCGAAGTACAACCAGCTCCTGCGTATCGAGGAGGAGCTGGGCCAGGCCGCGGTGTGGCCGGGGCGGGCGGTGTTCGGGAGCCGCATCCGGTGAAGGGCCGCGCGCTCATCCTCGCCGCGCTCGGCGCGGCCACCCTGCTGACGCTCACCTATGGCGGCCAGAGCCTGGCCCGGGTGTGGCAGATGAAGCACGAGGTCGAAAGCCTCGAGCGCGAGATCGTCACGCTGCGCGCGGAGACCGGGCGCCTCACCGCGACGGTGAACCGCCTGCGTACCGATCCCGACTTCATCGAGCAGGTGGCCCGCGAGGACCTGGGCCTGGTGAAGCCGGGCGAGCGGATCCTCAAGCTGCCGCCGTCCCCCGGGCAGAGAGGGCGCTAGCCCGCGTGGACCTGATCCCGTTCCTGTTCTTCGTCGCGCTCTTCTTCAACATCCGCGCCTCGATCAAGCTGGCGCTGGATTGGCGCGGCATGCTCATC
Source organism: Candidatus Methylomirabilota bacterium (assembly GCA_035260865.1). Classification (GTDB taxonomy): domain Bacteria; phylum Methylomirabilota; class Methylomirabilia; order Rokubacteriales; family CSP1-6; genus CAMLFJ01. The sequence goes on from DATFUK010000056.1 coordinate 11,844, forward strand.
ACCACGCGCTTCGTGCGCGAGTCCTACGCGCGCCTCGGCGATCTGCCCACCGAGGAGCGGCTCGAGCGGGAGCCGGAAACTCCGGTGTTCCTGCACCTGGTGCCCGCCTACCAGGAGCCCGATATCGCGGTGACGGTGGGCGCCCTGGCCGCCTCGCGCTACCCGCACGGGCGCCTGCACGTGGTCGTGATCACCAAGGAGGAAGAGGAGCGCGCCCCGCACCCGGCCATGGGCGTGAGCACCGGCGAGCTGGTGCGGCGCCTGCGCGAGACGCTGCCACCCTATCAGCAGAAGCGCCTCTCGCACGTGGTGATGCCCGGTCTCGGGCGCAAGGCGCACCAGCTCAACTGGGCGCTGCGTCCCGAGGTGCTGCGCGAGATCCTGACCGAGGAGACCGACCCAGGCCGCGTCTTCGTGGGCGTGAGCGACGCCGATTCGATTCCGGATCCGGACACCTACCGCTGGATCGCCCAGCGCGAGCTCGGCGGGCAGGGGAGTCTCGCGTACCAGGGCATCCCGCTGTCCCTCGCCAACTACGGCCGGCTGTCGATCCGCGGGAAGAT
>DATFUK010000057.1:0-10772 GCA_035260865.1 Candidatus Methylomirabilota bacterium
TGGGCCGCGACCCGCTTCGACGCCCTCGACGGCGAGCCGCTCCGCCTATCGACGGGTGACCTGACGATCGAGGTCGCGACCGACCCGGTGCGCCTGGCGTTTCTCGACGCCGCGGGCGCGCGCCTGCTCCACGAGCCGATCGACGGGGGCATGTCGGCGGAGGGCCCGCGGGACGGCGCCTCGCGCCGGGTCCGCGCCTGCTTCGCGTTCTCGGGCGAGCAGCACTTCTACGGCCTGGGGCAGGGAGGCGGCGGGCTCGACCGGCTCGGCACGGCCCGCCAGCTCTGGAACACGCAGATCGGCCACGGGCCGGGATCGGATCTGGGCCTGCCGCTGCTCCTGTCCAGCCGCGGCTACGGCCTCTTCTTCGACAACACGAGCGACGCGGTGGTGGCGATCGGGCGCTCGGACCACGGCGTCCGCATCGTCTACACCGCCGAGGCGGGGCGCCTGACCTGGTACTTCCTGATGGGCCCCGACCTGCGCGGCGTCATGGGGGAGGTCGCCGAGCTGCTCGGTCGCCCGTCGCTCCCGCCGCGCTGGGCGCTCGGCTTCATCCAGTCCACCCGCCACTTCGACGACACCGCCGAGCTGCGGGCCCTGCCGCGCACGATCCGCGAGAAGCGAATCCCGTGCGACGCGCTCGTCTACCTCTCGAGCTACGGCGAGGCGCTCGGCTGGAACCGCGGGGTGGGGCACCTCGAGTTCCAGCCCGAGCTCTGGCCGAAGCCGGCCGCGCTGCTCGACGAGGCGAGGCAACAGCACTTCGAGGTGATCACCCACGAGTACCCGGTGCTGCACGAGAAGTCGCCCCTGTTCGCCGCGGCCGACGCGAGCGGCTACCTGCTGCCCGAGGGCTACGAGCGCGCCGCGGTGACCGGCCGCTCGCCCGCGGCGTATCGGGACGGGCAGCGCTACGTCGACTTCTCCAATCCGGCCGCCCGGGCGTGGTGGTGGGCGGTCCATCGCGAGCTCCGGGAGCTCGGGGTGGCCGGCTGGTGGCTGGACGGCGGCGAGGGCCCGCCGGCGAGCGCCCGGCTCCACGCGGGGGACGGTACGCTGCTGCACAACATCTACGACCGCTTCCGCCAGCAGGCCTTCGCGGAGGGCGAAGCCGCCGATCGGCCCGATCAGCGGGTCTTCCTGCTCTGCCGATCCGGTGCGGCCGGCATGCAGCGCCTCGGAGCGGCGACCTGGTCGGGCGACATCAACAACGACTTCGCGACGCTCGAAGCGCAGATCCCGCTCGGGCTGAACACCGGGCTCTCCGGGGTGCCGTACTGGGGCAGCGACGTCGGCGGGTTCTTCCACGCGGTCCCCGAGACCGGCGAGCTCTACGCCCGATGGTTCCAGCTCGGCGCGTTCTGCCCGGTGTTCCGCTCGCACGGCTGGGTCTGGCGCGAGCACGTGCCGTGGGGACACGGGCCCGAGGTCGAGGCGATCTGTCGCCGCTACGCCGAGCTGCGCTACCGGCTCCTGCCGTACACCTACACGCTCGCGTGGCAGGCGCGGGCGCTCGGCCTGCCCCTGATGCGGCCGCTGGTCCTCAACTATCCCGACGACCCGCGGGTCTGGCAGCTCGGCCACGAGTTCCTCTGGGGCGACGACCTGCTGGTCGCCCCGGTGACCCGCGCGGGCGCGACCGCGTGGCCGGTCTACCTGCCCGCGGGCGTCTGGCACGACTTCTGGACGGGCGCGCGCCACGAGGGTCCCGGCGGCGTCTCCGTCGAGGCGCCGCTCGACCGGCTGCCGCTGCTCGTGCGGGCCGGCGCGATCGTGCCGATGGGCCCGGTCATCCAGCACACGGGGGAGCCGCAGGCGGAGATCACGCTGCTCGTCTATCCATCTCGGCCCTCGGGAACTTCGCGCTTCGAGATGTACGAGGACGACGGGCGATCCAACGCCTACCGGAACGAGCGCCACGCGCTGACGCCGATCGAATGCGTCGCGGGGTCCGGAAGGGTCACGGTGCGCATCGGCGAGCCGGCGGGCGATCGGTCGGTGGTGCCCGCGGGCCGCCGCTACGTGATCCGGATCCGGATCGATGGGCCGGTCGCGGTGAGCGTGGCGGGCCACGGGGCGCTTCCCCGTGTGGCCGGTCCCACGGAAGGCGCGGCGGGCTGGTGGGTGGACGCCGATGGCTTCACCGGCATCCGCCTGCCTCCCCAGCCCGCCGCGACGGTGGAGATCTCCGCTAGCTCTTGAAGTACCAGGTCTCGGTGTGGGCGATGTGCGGGTTGTCGCTGACCGCGCTGTTCCAGAGCCGCTCCGGGATATTGCCCATGTTCGTCTTGATGACCCGCACGCCCTGAGAGGCGGGAGAGTTCGAGACGACCGGGATCACCCACATCTCGTCGAGCGCGATCTTCCACACGTCCTTGGCCAGGCGCGTGCGCTCCGCGTCGGGCACCCCGAAGGCCTTGCGGTACTTCTCCATCACCTCGCGCATGCGCGGCGGCGGCTGCTTGCCCTGAGTCCCCGCGCTCGCGTACCAGACCCCGTAGAGCGGGCCCACCGGAGTCCCGCCGTCGATCGGGAAGAAGAACGGGGTGTGGCCGAACATGTTGTCGGCGCCCCACTGGGTCTCGAAGTAGATCTGGTGCTCGTTGGCGCGCAGCCGGGCGGTGGCGAGGCCGCGCTCCATCTCCTGGACCTCACCGCGGATCCCGATCTGCTTCCACTGCTGGACGATCATCTCGGCGACCTGGGTGAAGGGCAGGAACCCGAGATACGTGGTGAGGGCGAGGCGCAGGCGTCCGCCCCCGTCGGCGCGCAGGCGATAGCCCTCGCTGTCCTTCTTGGTCAACCCGAGCTGGTCGAGCATCTGGTTGGCCTTCTTGACGTCGTGGGCGCAGTGCAGGGTCTTGAATTCCGATCCCGGGAAGTAGAGGGTGCGCTCGCCCGGCGCGGCCGAGCCGGTCTGCCCGAGCCCCAGCACGAAGGTCTCGTTCACCTGCTGGCGGTCGATGCCGTGGGACAGGGCGATCCGGAACTCGCGGGTCCCCAGCCACTTCGCGATCTCCGGATCCTTGTCGAAGCTCTGGTTGCAGAAGAGCCCGACGTCGGCGCCCTGGGTGGACGGGTCGAGGTAGACCCGGTAGCCGCCCTTCTTCTGGTTCTCGAGGAGCACCGGCAGCTTGCTGATGTCGATGTGGCGCGCCTGCGAATCGTACTCGCCCGCGATCGCCCGGAGGTTGATCAGCTCGAGGTTCTCCCCGAGCGTCATCCGGATCCGGTCGATGTAGGGGAGCTGGTTGCCCGCGCTGTCCACCCAGACGCTGTAGGGATTCCGCTCGAGGATCCAGGTCGGGGTGTTGATCGGGGAGATCGTCTTCCAGGGGGTCACCACCGGGAGGTCCGGATTCCGGCAGGCGTCGTTGCGGTTCTTGAACATCGACACCCAGCTGTCGAACTTCATCTCGGCCGCCTTGCGGGTGACCTCGTCCTTCGAGCTCCACTTCGGATGGAACTGCTTGAGGTAGTGCGCGGGCGCGAAGCCGCCCAGGGCGTCGCGGCCGTAGCGTGCGTGATGACCGATGCCCCACACCGAGGCCAGCACGGTGGGCATCGCGAAGTACGGATCGGGCGCGACGAGCTGCACGGTGGCCGCGTCCACCTTCTTGATCGCGATCGGCTTGCCGTTGATCGTCATCACCGGCAGCGGGGTGGGCACGAGCTCCTTGTTCTGGTAGACCTCCTCGAACCAGAACACGAAGTCGTCGGCCGTGAAAGGCTGGCCGTCGCTCCAGCGCATGCCCCGGCGCAGGAAGACGATGGTGACCCGGCCGTCCGGGCTCACCTCCCAGCCGCGGGCGATGTTCGGGACGATCTTGGTGCCGGTGTAGTCGAAGTAGAGCAGCTTGTCGTTCTGGGCCGTGCGGTGGCCGTTGGATGTGTCGAAGGGCCCCGTGAAGCCGCGGCGCCAGGTGCCGCCGTACTTGCCGATGTCGCGCAGGGGCTTGATCACGAGAGGATCCTGGCCGATGCGCTGCTCGACCGGCGGGAGCTTGCCGGCCTTGACCAGCTCCGCCAGCTCGGGCGCCTCCTTGAACGTCTTCGGCATCTTGGCCGGATCGGTGACGAGCTCCGGCCCTTCCAGCTTGCCGATCAGATGCGCGCCCGGCTTGTCGCCCTGGGCGAGGGCGCGGCCGGTCAGGAGCGGCGCCGCGGAGGCGGCCACCAGGCCCAGGCGCAGCACGGTGCGGCGAGACAGGTAGTGGGTGGGCTCGTGTTCTTCTCGATCGCTCATGGACGTTCCCCTTTCGTGCTCACGGACGCTGCGCTGCGTGCTCGTTTCGCCGACACTCCGGGGTGAGGCTCCTTGCCTGACGGTGACACCGATGGGGCCGCGCAGCTCGCGCGGCGGACCAGCTCGAGGGACAGCGGATGGGGGCCGGCGGCGGGGCGGCCGGCGATCAGATCGAGGAGCCTCCGCGCCGCCGCCTGGCCCAGGTGATAGCGGGGCACCCGGACCGTGGTGAGCGCCGGGGTGACGAGGCTCGCGTACGGGACGTCGTCCCATCCCACGACCGAGAGATCGTCCGGGACCCGCACCCCGAGCTCCCGGCACGCCTGGAGCAGGCCGATGGCCATCACGTCGCTGTGGCAGATCGCGGCGGTGGGGCGGTCGGGCCGGCCGAGCAGGCGCCGGCCGGCCTGGTAGCCCCCCTCGATCGTGATGGGTGCGTGGAGGATCAGCGAGGGATCGGGCCCGAGGTCGGCGCGGCCGAGCGCCCACCGGTACCAGTCCTCGCGGTTGGCGTAGCGGATCTCCTCGCGCGACGGGACGACGAGGGCCACGCGGCGGTGGCCGAGGTCGGCCAGGTACTGGACGACGTTCCCGGTCCCGGCCCGCCAGTCGATCCACACCGACGCCACGTGGGCGCCCCTGACGTCCCGGTTCAGGAACACCATGGGTACCGCGGCGTGCTCGGCCAGATCGCGGAGGTCGTCCGGCGCGCTCTGCGGGGCGCCCAGGATGAGGCCGTCCGTGCTCCGCTCGAGCAGGTGCCGGACATTGCGCAGCTCGCGCTCGGGATCGCGGCGGCTGTTGGAGAGGATCAGGGAGTAGCCGGCCTCCGAGAGCACGTCCTCCGCCCCGCGCACCACGTCGGGAAAGAACGGGCTGGCCACGTCGCCCATCACGAGCCCGATCGTCTTCGTGCTCCGGCTGACCAGGCTCCGCGCGATGTGGCTCGGGCGGAAGCCGAGGGCCGCGATCGCCCGCTCCACCTTGGCCCGGGTCCCGGGCGTGATGCCGCGCTCGCCGTTGATCACGCGGGAAACCGTCTGGTGAGAGACCCGCGCGACGCGGCCGACATCCCTGATCGTTGCTCGCTTGCGTCGCGGCGGCGGCGCCATGCAACACCCCGAGCCCGGAGAGCGGGCGCTCGATGTGACGGGAAGGGCTTTTGTGACCGGTCACAAGCTAACGTATGATCCCCACCCTGTCAATCTGGCTCTGGGCCGCGGGCGCTCGGACTTCCGGCCGCGGGGCGCTCGCCGGTGTATCCTCGTGGCCGGCGCACCCACCATCTCGTCAGGGAGCGAATCTGATGCCGACCGACATCGCGTTGACCTCGCTGGCCATGCCGCTATCCGAGTTCCCCGCGATCGCGCGCGAGGCCGAGGAGCGGGGGTACCGGACCGCCTGGGTGGGCGAGGCCTCGGGCGCGGAAGCCATCGCGCTATCCACCCTGATCGCGACCCACACCCGGACGCTCCAGATCGCCAACGGGGTGATCCCGGTGCAGACGCGCACCCCGGTCGTCTACGGGCAGGCCGCCGCGACGCTCGGGCACCTGGCCCCGGGCCGCTTCGCCCTCGGCCTCGGGCTCTCCAGCGAGATCATCGTCGGGCAGTGGCACGGGCTGCCGTTCGCTCCGTCGATCCAGCAGATGCGGGAGGCGGTCCAGATCATCCGGATGACCGCGGCGGGCGAGCGGGTGAACTTCGAGGGCAAGTTCTACCGGCTCAAGAATTTCCGGCTCGCGATTCCCGCCCCGACGCCGGCTCCGCGGATCTACCTGGCCGCGCTCGGACCCAGGATGTGCGAGCTGGCCGGCGAGGTCGCGGACGGGGTGCTGCTCAACTGGATCCCGCCGTCCGCGGTGTCGGCCTCGGTGCGGCACGTGGAAGCGGGGGCCAAGCGCGCGGGCCGGAGCCGGTCGGACGTGGAGGTCGCGGTGTACGTGCGCACCTGCGTGACCGACGAACCCGAGCCGGTGCGCGAGACGCTGGCCCGCGACATCACCGGCTACGCGATCGTGAGCGTCTACGCGCGCTTCTTCGAGGAGTGCGGCTTCGGCCCGGAGGTGGAGGCGGTCAATCGCGCCTGGAAGGCGGGCGATCGGGCGGGCGCGGTGAAGGGGATCTCCGAGCGCGTGCTCGAGGGACTCGGCGCGGTGGGCACCGCCGAGACCTGTCGCGCGCAGATGGCCGCCTTCGCGCGCACCGGGGCCACGCCGGTGGTGCTGCCGTTCGCGCCGCCCGGTCCCGGCGCGCGCGCGTCGCTCCTGCGGACCTTCCGCTCGTTCCCGGCATGAAGCCCGTCCCGTTCGAGTATCACCGGCCGGCGACCCTCGCCGAGACGTTCGACCTGCTCGATCGCTACGGCGACGACGGCCGCCTCCTGGCCGGCGGCCAGAGCCTGGTGCCCGCGCTCAACCTGCGCCTCGCCGCGCCGCGCGCGGTCATCGACATCAACCGCATCCCGGATCTCGACGCCATCCGCCTGACCGGCGACGGGCTCGTCCTCGGCGCGCTCGCGCGGCAGGACGCGCTCGAGCGCTCGCCGCTGGTGCGCGAGCACGCGCCGCTGATCGCGGCCGCGCTCCCTCACGTCGGGCACGCCGCGATCCGGGCGCGCGGCACCATCGGCGGCAGCCTCGCGCTGGCCGATCCCGCCGCCGAGCTGCCCGCCTGCGCGGTGGCGCTGGGCGCGACCATCCGGGCGGGACGCCGCGGCGGGAGCCGGGACATCGCCGCGGACGACTTCTTCCGCGGGATCTACACCACCGCGCTCGCGCCGGGGGAGATCGTCACCGGGATCCTGGTGCCGCGCGCGGCCGCGGGATGGCGCTGGGGCTTCGACGAGCTGGCGCGCCGACACGGCGACTTCGCCCTCGCGGGCCTGGCCGCGGGGGCCCGGCTCGAGGCCGGAGCGCTCGCCGAACTTCGGTTCGTTTTCTTTGGTGTGGGCACGCGGCCGGTGCGGGCGCGGCGCGCCGAGGCCGCGCTGTCCGGGCGGCGCGCCGACGCGGAGACGCTCGCCGCGGCGGGCCGGGCGCTCGACGGCGACCTCGACCCGCCCGGCGACGTGCACGGCTCGCCGGCGCTGCGCCGCCACCTGGCCCGCGTGCTCCTGACGCGGGTGGTGGGCCGGCTCGCGGAGGCGGGCTCGTGAAGATCTCGCTGACCGTCAACGGCGCGCCGGTCACGCGCGAGGTGGAGGGCCGCCAGAACCTGGTCGATTTCCTCCGCTACGACCTCGGGTTCACCGGCTCGCACATCGGCTGCGAGCACGGAGTGTGCGGGGCGTGTACGGTGCGGGTGGACGGCGCGCCGATCCGCGGCTGCCTGATGCTCGCGGCCCAGGCCGACGGCTGCCGGGTGGAGACGATCGAGGGTGTGGCCGAGAGCGGCGCGATCGCCGCGCTCCAGCGGGCCTTCCGGGCGGAGAACGCGCTGCAGTGCGGCTTCTGCACGCCGGGCATGCTGCTGACCGCGCAGGCGCTGCTCGAGCGCAATCCCGATCCCGATCCGGTGGCGGTCCGCGAGGCCATCGGCGGCAACTACTGCCGCTGCACCGGCTATCACGCGATCGTCCAGGCGGTCCTGGGCGCGGCGCGGAGCCGATCGGCGAAGGCCGCGGCCCCGGCGGCCGTCCCCGACAACGGCGAGTACATCGGCGTCTCGGTCGTCCGGCCCCAGACCGCCCGCCTCGTGGCGGGGCGAGGGACCTATACCGACGACGTGGCGGTGTCGCGGCTCCTGCACGCGGCCTTCGTGCGCTCGCCCCACGCCCACGCGCGCATCACCGCGATCGACACCGCGGCGGCAGCCGCGCTGCCCGGCGTGGTGGCGGTGGTGACCGGCCGCGAGATGGCCGCCCACTGCGAGCCGTGGGTGGGCGTGCTCAAGAACTACGTGGGCATGAAGTCGGCGCCGCAGTACCCGCTCGCGCTCGACAAGGCGGTCTGGCAGGGCGAGCCGGTGGTGGCGGTGGTGGCGGAGTCGCGCGCGCTCGCGGAGGACGGCTGCGCGCTCGTGCGCGTGACGTGGGAGCCGCTGCCGCCGGTGGTGGACGCGGAGGCCGCGCTCGCGCCCGGGTCCACCGTCATCCATCCGGAGCTGGGCGACAACCTGATGCTGGAGACCCGGATCAAGTCCGGTGACGTGGCGGCCGCGTTCGAGACCGCCGACGCGATCTACCGCGAGACGTTCGACACCGGCCGGCACACCGTGGTCAGCCTGGAGCCGCGCGTGGTGCTCGCGGAGTACGACCCCGCCGACGAGACGCTGACCGTGTACCACTCGGGTCAGGCGCCCTACATGTTCCACGACATCATCTCCCGCCACCTCCGAGTCCCCGAGCACCGGGTGCGGGTGATCAACAAGGACGTGGGCGGCTCCTTCGGGCTCAAGATCCACACCTATCCCGACGAGATCGCGACCTGCGCGCTCGCGGTGATGCTCGGCCGGTCGGTCAAGTTCCTCGCGGACCGGGTCGAGTCGTTCCAGACCGACATCCACTCGCGCGACCATCGGGTCACCGCGGAGGTGGCGGTGAAGCGCGACGGGACCATCCTCGCCATGCGCCTCGACGACCTGGCCCCGGTGGGCCCGTTCTCGATGTATCCGCGCTCGAGCGTGGTGGAGAGCGGCCAGGTGCTGCGCACGACGCCCGGTCCCTACCGCTTCCGCGACTACGAGGCCCGCGGTCGCGTGGTCTTCCAGAACAAGACGCCGATGTCGCAGTACCGGGCGGTCGGCCACCCGGTGGCCGCGCTCGTGATGGAGGCGATGGTGGACCGGGTGGCCCGCGAGCTCGCGCTCGATCCGGTGGCGGTGCGGCGCCGCAATCTGTTGACCGCCGAGATGTACCCGTACACCGCGCCGACCGGGCTCTTCTTCGAGAAGCTCTCGCACGAGGAATCCCTCGACGCGGTGCTGGCGCTGGGCGGCTACCCGGGGCTCTGCGCGGAGCGTGACCGGCTGCGCGCCAAGAGGGTCTACCGCGGGCTCGGGCTCTGCGTGTTCATCGACCTCACGGTACCCGGCGCCCAGACCTACGGGACCGGCGGCGCGCGCATCTCGTCGCAGGACGGCACCACGATCCGGCTCGAGCCGACCGGCAAGCTGACCGTCATCTCGAGCATCACCGAGCAGGGGCAGGGGACCGACACGATCCTGGCCCAGGTGGCGGCGGCCACGGTGGGGGTGCCGATCGGCGACGTGCGCGTGGTCACCGGCGACACCATGGTCACGCCCTACGGCGGCGGCACCTGGGGCAGCCGCGGGGCGGGCATCGGCGGCGAGGCCACGATCCAGACCGGCAAGGCGCTCAAGGAGAACATCCTGAAGGTCGCGGCGGTCGTCCTCGAGGCGGACGCGCTCGATCTCGACGTCCGCGGCGGCCAGATCGTGGACGCGCGGACCGGGGAGTCGCGGTTGCCGCTCTCCGAGCTCGGGCGGGTGGCCTACTTCCGCCCCGACCAGCTCCCGAAGGATTTTCAATCCGAACTCACGGTTACTCGGCACTACGTGCCCCGGCACCAGCCCCTCGCCTATACGAACGGCGTCCAGCTCTCCTACGTCGAGGTCGACGTGGAGACCGGCTTCGTCAAGCTCCTCGGGCACTGGGTGGCGGAGGACTGCGGCCGCATGATCAACCCGATGCTGGTGGACGAGCAGGTGCGCGGCGGCGTGGCCCACGGCATCGGCGACGCGCTCTTCGAGCACTGCGTCTACGACGAGCAGGGCCAGCTCCTGACCACCACCATGATGGACTACCTGGTGCCCATGGCGGCCGAGCTCCCCGACATCGGGGTCGCGCACGTGGAGACGCCCACCGCCTACTCCGAGGGCGGCTTCAAGGGCGCGGGCGAGGGCGGCGTCGCGGGCGCCCCCGGCGCGATCCTCAACGCGGTGAACGACGCGCTCAGCCCCTTCGAGGCGCGCGTCACCCGCGTCCCCATGACCCCCGAGGTCATCCTCCGCGCCCTCGGCAAGCTCTGATCCAGCGGAACCCAGGGTGAGGGGCGGGGCGTCTCTGTTTCGTGACATTGACGCCCTTTTCCCCTCGCGCTAGCCTTCCGCGCATGAGCACCTATCTCCGCCTCCGGCGCTGGACGCGCGCCGAGTACGAGCGACTGATCGAGTTCGGGATCCTCGAGCCGGTCGAGCCGGTCGAGCTGCTCGGCGGGGAGCTGATGGTGAGCGAGCCTCAGGGGAGCGCGCACTACACCGCGATCGGCCTCGTGGAAGACGCGCTGCGCGCCACGCTCCGGCCGGGATGGCTGATCCGCTCCCAGGGGCCCGTCGCGCTCACCGACGACTCCGAGCCGGAGCCCGATATCGCGGTGACCCGCGGCACCCGGCGCGACTACCGCGACGACCATCCGTCCCGTCCCGCGCTCGTGGTCGAGGTCGCCGAGGCGAGCCTCGCGCTCGACCGCGAGCACAAGGGAAGCCTCTACGCCCGGGCCGGCGTGGCCGACTACTGGATCCTGAACCTCGTGGATCGGGTGCTCGAGATCCACCGCGAGCCG
>DATFUK010000058.1:0-19344 GCA_035260865.1 Candidatus Methylomirabilota bacterium
GGGAGTGATCGGCTTCTACGGCTGGCCGTCCGGGCTCAAGCGCTGGCCGGATCGCCCCAAGCCGGTGGACGCGGTGCCCCGTTACAAGTGCGCGGTGCAGTCGATCTTCGGGGGCGCCGACGAGGGCATCCCGCCCGCGGACGTGGAGGGCTTCGACGCGGCGTGCCGCAAGGCCAACGTCAAGCACGACATGAAGGTGTACCCGGGGGCGCCGCACAGCTTCTTCGACCGCAAGTACACCGAGTTCGCGGACGCCTCGGCCGACGCATGGCAGCGCGTGCAGGCCTTCGTCAGCGGAAAGTAGGGATCACCTCGCGGGTGAGGATGTCGAGCGTCCGCCGCATCTGATCGAGGGAGAGGAGGCCGCTGGGGTTCAGCTCGGCGACGATGCCGCTGAGCCCCAGGTCCTCCGCGATCTCACCGAGGCGCTCGCGCAGCGACGCCGCGGTGCCGAAGGCGACGCGGGTCTTCAGCAGCTCGTCGTACGGCATCGTGGTGATCCGGTCCGCCATGACCTGCCGGCGGTCACCCGGGCCGGTGTCGTTGCGGCCGAGGCCGGATCGGATCAGCTCGATGTGCCGCTGGAAGAAGTAGGTCATGGCCTCTCGCGGCTCCTCGCGCGCGGCCGCCTCGGTCGGGGCCGCGTACACCGGGATGCGCAGGTACACGTCGGCCTCGCCGGCCTGGCCCGACTCGCGCCACGCCTCCCGATACGTCTTGAGGTGCCCGCGCAGCAGCGGGATGTCCAGATCACGCAGCCCGATGAAGAGCGGCAGGCCCAGGCGGGCCACCTGGGGGAACGTCTCCGGTGAGTTGGCGGCCATACGCATCGGCGGATGCGGCACCTGATACGGGGTCGGGGAGACCGTGACGTTCTGGACGCGGTAGAACTTGCCGTCGTAGCTGAACGGCTGGCCCTTCCAGGCGAGGCGGATGATCTCGAGCGACTCGAGGAAGCGCGCCTGGCTTTCGCCGTAGGGCACCCCGAGGAGATCGTAGGTGCGCGCGGAGCCGCTGCGACCGACCCCGAAGTCGAGGCGCCCCTCGCTGAGTTGATCCACGGTGGCCGCTTCCTCGGCGATGCGCAGCGGGTTGCCGAGCGGCAGCACCTGCACCGCGATGCCCACGCGCAACCGGCGGGTGCGGGCGGCGATGAAGCTGGCGAGGGCGAGGGGGGCGGACTGGATCGAGCGGTTGCCGTTGAAGTGGATCTCGCCGAGCCAGACCCCGTCGAGGCCGCCCGCCTCCGCGGCGTCCGCCAGGTCGATCGTCTCGCGCAGCGTGGCGCCTTCGCTGACGCCGCGGCGCCGCTCCTCCAGGAAGATCCCGAAATGCATGGGGTGTCCGGTCCCTCCGCCCGCGCATCTTGCGCCGGAGGGCTTCCGTCGTCAAGTCACTCCGGTACGAGATCGGCGAGCCACGCCTCCGCCTCGCGGGGCCGGCGCAGGGGCACGATCCGGAGGTGGGCGTGCTCGGGCTGGGCGAAGAGGATCGGGAGCTCGCGCCGGTAGGCCCAGTAGGTCTTGACGAGCCAGTGGAAGAGCGACTTCTCCGACCAGAGACGGCAGTGCTCCCAGAAGTACTCGCGGTTACCGTTCCAGAGGATCTCGCCGGTGACGGCCCGGCGGACCGTCCGCGAGGTCAGGCGGGCGAGCACGAGCGGGAAGGCGTAGTCGAGCCAGACGATGGTGTCCGCCCGGGACCACAGCAGATCACGGACGCGACTGTAGTTGCCGGCCACCACCCAGCGGGATCCCGCGGTGGCACGCTCCACGCGGGCCCGGAAGACGTCGGGGGCGACCTGGGTCCAGCCCGCAGCCCAGAAGAGCTCGTCGAGCTCCACGTACGCGGTGCCGAGCTTCGCGGCCGCCTGGCGCGCGAGGGTGGACTTGCCCGATCCGGTCGCGCCGACCACCACGATGCGCGCGAGCCCGCGCATCTCGGGCCGCGGTACCGTCAAGTCACTCCCGCGGGCGCTCGATCACTCGATCACCTCGTCGGCGCGCGCGAGGAGCGGATCGGGGATGGTGAGACCGAGCGCCTTCGCGGTCCTCACGTTGAGCACGAGCTCGAACCGGCTCGCCTGGACGACCGGGAGATCATCCGGCTTCGTGCCGTTCAGGATGCGGTGGACGTAGCGCGCTCCCTGGCGATAGTTCTCCCGCAGGTCTCCCCCGTACGACATCAATCCCCCGGCCACCGCCGGGCTCCGATTCTCGTAGATCGCGGGCAGGCGCTGCCGGGCCGCGTGGGCGGCGACCCGGCGCTTCTCGACCGCGAGCAGGAAATCGAACTGCACGAGTAGCGCGTCCCGGCCCTTCAACGTCTCGAACGCGCGCCCGCGCCACCACCGGCCACGCGGCGGTGGCCCCGCCGAGCAGCGCGACGAACGCGCGGCGCCTCACCGCCTAGATCTCCGAGTAGCCGCTGCCGCGCGTGTCCACCCCGCGGCCGCGGCCCGTCTCGATCCAGCCGAACTCGCGGAGGATCTGCTGGCTGTAGGTCACGCGACCGCTCACCCGCTCGACCGGCTCGGTGGCCAGCAGCAGCGCGGCCCGCGCCATCAGCAGCGGGGGCTCGCCGCGCGGGTCGTCGAGGCCAGTCACGAGCCGGTGGTACACGGTGCCGGGGGTGGGCACGACCTGCGACGGGGCGAGCGACGTCACGGAGATCCCGTACTGGAAGACCTCCGAGGCCAGGCCCTGAGTGAAGCGCTCGAGCGCCGCCTTCTCGGCTCCGTAGCAGGTGCCGCCGCGCGCGCCCGCCGCGTTATCCGGATACGGCCCGCGCCCCGGCCCGATCGCGGAGCCCGAGGAGATATTCACGATGGCGCCGCTCTTGCGGAAGATCATGTCGCGGAGCACGAGCTGGCTGAGCACGAACGGGGCCTGGAAGTTCACGGCCCACGAGCGCATCCACTTGCCGACCGGGTAGTCCTTCACCGGGATGTAGTAGGTCAGCGCCGCGTTGTTGACCAGCACGTCCACCGGGCCGTAGTGCGCGCGCGCGGCGTCGATCAGCCGCTCGCACTCCGCGGGGTCCGCGATGTTCGCGGCGATCGCGTGGGCGTCTCCGCCCGCCTCGCGGATGCCGGCCACGGTGGTCTCGAGCGAGCCCGCGAGGGGATGCTGGCCTTCTTGCAGGGTCCGAGCGGCGCAGATCACGCGTCCGCCCTCGGATGCGAAGAGCCGGGCGATGTCGGCGCCGATGCCGCGACTCGCTCCGGTTACCACCACGACCTTGCCGTCCAGTCGGCCCATGAGATCCTCCGGGCCGCTATTCTCCACGATGGACGCGCCCGGTCAACCGGCTCGGGAGCCGGCCGACCGGGCGGGGCTGCGGGCTAGGACGCGGTGACGCGCAGGCGCTCGCCGGGAAAGATGCGGTCCGGACGCTCGAGACCATTCCAGCGCGCGAGCTGCGCCGCGGACACGCCGTACTGCCGGGCGATGCGCCAGACCGATTCGCCCGCCTGGACCACGTGGACGCCGGCCCGAGGGGCCGGCGCGATGCGCCGCGGAGCCGCGTCGAGCTCGACCGCGGCCTGGATCGCGGCCGCGCTGCCGAGCGGGATCTTGAGCTCGTAAGAGGTATCGGGCGGGGTCTGCTTCTGCCAGAGCTCCGGATTGAGCTGCTCGAGGTCCGCAAGGGGAACACCCGAGAGCCCGGCCAGCCGCATGAGGCGGCTGCCCTTGGGCACGGTCACGACGTCATAGCGCACCGGCTCTTCCGGCACCACCGTGAAACCATAGTGCTCGGGCTGACGGCCGATCAGGGTCGCCGCGTGGATGGCGGGAACGAAGTTCTTCGTCTCTGGCAGCAGGTGCGGGCTGCGACGGTGAAGAACCCAGAAGTCGCGTGAGCCCGAGCCCTGGATCGCCTGTTGCACCCGGACCTCACCCGCGTTGTAGGCCGCCTGGGCCAGGTCCCACGAGCCGAAGACGGTGTAGAGATCCCGCAGGTAGTTGGCCGCGGCCACCGTGGACTTCTCGGGGTCGAGGCGCTCGTCCATCCATCGGTCCACCCGGAGGCCGTAGAGGCGGGCGGTGGGGGCCATGAACTGCCAGAGGCCCTTGGCGCCGGCCTTGGAGACCGCCACCGGGTTGAAGCCGCTCTCGATCATGGCGGTGAAGACCAGCTCTTCCGGCAAGCCCTTCTCCTTGAAGATGTCCAGGATCATGGGTAGATAGCGGCCGGATCTCGCCAGGCGGGTCTCCGTGATCTCCCGCCGATAGCCGGTCTGGAAGCGCTCCAGGAAGAACCGCACGTGCTCGTTGATCTGCACCCGGTAGGCCGCGGCCGGGGCCGGCCGGGCGACGGCCCGGGTCGGCTCGGTGACCAGGGCCAGGCTCACCGCCTGCACCACCGGGGTCTCCCGGGCCTGAGCCGGCTGGCCGAAGGTGTCGGCGAGGGCTTCGGCGGGGAGGGGCCAGGCCACCTGGACCAGCCCGACCGGCTCTGTCGGCATCAGGTTCGCAGCCATCGCAATGGGGGGTTCGGTCTCGGCTCGAGCCGGTGCAGCCAGGGTCAAACTGCCCACAAGGAGCAGCACGCTACCGGTCACCAAGGTCCACGTTGATTTAGCCATGGCAGGCTAGGAGAGCAAGGCCTATTCCAATGACAACTACTTAATTTAACAGATGTTTTCAAGCTGACAGGGGGATCCCAAATCCCTCTCTGAGTACCTCCCCACCCACCATGGGTGAGTTGCCCCCCACGAATCTTTTGCATGGCCCGGAGATTGCTCCTGACCCTTGACGGGCCGCCTGACCGGCCCCATGCTGATCGGCACTCATGGCCTCGGAGCCCGCGCCCGGCAGCCCGTTCGACGGATACGCGCGCCGGGCGACGCCGGCCCCTGATCCGGAGCTGACCCAGGTCGGTCCCGGCACCCCCGGCGGCGAATACCTGCGGCGCTTCTGGCAGCCGGTCGCCTTCATGCGCGATCTGGACGGACCGCCGCGCCGCGTGCGCATCCTCGGCGAAGATCTCGTGGTCTTCCGCGATCGCGGCGGGCGCACCGGCGTGCTCCATCTGCACTGCGCGCATCGCGGCACCTCGCTCGAGTTCGCCATTCCGCTCGAGCGCGGCCTGCGCTGCTGCTACCACGGCTGGGTGTACGACGTGGACGGGCGCTGTCTCGAGACGCCGGGCGAGCCCGGGGGCAGCCGCCTGTGCGAGCGCGTGTGGCAGGGCGCGTATCCCACGCACGAGTTCTGCGGGCTCGTCTTCGCGTATCTGGGTCCGCCCGAGCGGACGCCCGCATTTCCGCTCTACGACACCTTCGAGGTGCCGGGCCACACCCTGATGCCCGCGGCCGAGTTCACGCTGCCGTGCAACTGGCTCCAGGTGAAGGACAACAGCATGGACCCGGTGCACACCGCGTTCCTGCACGCGCTGTCGAGCGGCTACCAGTTCACGGAAGCCTTCGGGGTCGCGCCCGAGCTCGACTGGCTCACCACCGACGCGGGCATGGTCTACATCGCGACCCGTCGCGTGAACGATCTGGTCTGGGTGCGTGTCTGTGACTTCATGCCGCCGAACGTGCACCAGTTCACGCGCGAGATCGAGGAGGCGGCCGCGCCGAAGGGGGCGACCCGGCCGGTGATCATCCGCTGGGCGGTGCCCAACGACGACACGTGCACCACGAACTTCGAGCTGGCCCAGGTGGATCCCGCGTGGGGCCTCTCCGCCGAGGAGGTCGCGCGGCCCGGCTTCGGGCAATCCGGGGACCGGCCGTACGACGCCCGCCAGCGCTTCCCCGCCGACTACGACGCCCAGTCGAGCCAGCGCTCGGTCGCGGTCCACGCCCTCGAGCACCTGGCCTCCACCGACCGCGGCGTCATCATGCTCCGGCGCATCGTGCGCGACGGCATCCGCGCGGTGTCGGCCGGGCAAGATCCGTGGGGCACGCACTGGCCGGACGGGAAGGTGATCCCCACCCACACCCAGGATCTCGTGCTGCGAATCCCGCCCGCCGCGACCCCGGAGGCGGACCGTCGCCTCGTGCGCGAGACCGGGCGGCGCGCGGTCACCGGCTAGGGGCGGCGGCGCATGTGGATCGTCCGGATCGCGCTCGACCGGCCCTACACCTTCATCGTCCTCGCGCTCCTGATCCTGATCGCCAGCCCGGTGGTCATCTCGCGCACCCCGGTCGACATCTTCCCCAACGTCAACATCCCGGTCATCGCGGTGGCCTGGCAGTATCGCGGCCTCAACACCGAGGAGCTCGAGGGGCGCATCACCACCAACTACGAGCGGGTGCTCACCACCACGGTGGACAACATCCAGCGCATCGAGTCCACCACCGTGAACGGGCAGGCCATCATCAAGGTCTACCTGCAGCCGAACGCGAGCCTCGACACCGCCAACGCCCAGATCACCGCGATCTCGCAGACCGTGATCCGCCAGTACCCGCCCGGCACCACCCCGCCGCTGATCATCAACTTCAGCGCGTCCAGCGTGCCGATCCTGCAGCTCGCGCTGTCGGGCGAGGGACTCGCCGAGCAGCAGCTCTTCGACCTCGGGGTCAACTTCCTGCGCCCGCAGCTCGTGACGATCCGGGGGGTGGCGATCCCGTTCCCCTTCGGGGGCAAGCAGCGCCAGGTGATGGTGGACATCAGCCCGCGCCAGCTCCAGGCCAAAGGGCTCTCGCCCGCCGAGGTGCTCGACACCCTGAACCTGCAGAACCTCGTCCTGCCGTCGGGCACCGCCAAGATCGGCGGGTTCGAGTACGACGTGACCCTGAACGCGGCCCCGCGGACGGTGGCGGAGCTGGCCGACGTGCCGCTCAAGGTCGTCGGCAACTCCACCATCTACCTGCGCGACGTGGCCAACGTGCGCGACGGCTTCGGGGTGCAGACGAATATCGTCCGGCGCGACGGGCGGCGCGGCACCCTGCTCACCGTGCTCAAGAGCGGCAACGTCTCCACCCTCGAGATCGTGGACAACATCCGCCGGGCCATTCCCCGGGTCGCGAGCACGCTGCCCCCCGAGCTCAAGGTGGACCTGCTCGCCGACCAGTCGGTCTTCGTGCGGAGCGCGGTGATGGGGGTGATCCACGAGGCGGTCATCGCGGCGTGCCTGACCGCCCTGATGATCCTGCTGTTCCTCGGGAGCTGGCGCAGCACCCTCATCATCGCGGTGTCGATCCCGCTCTCGATCCTGAGCTCGGTGATCGCGCTGAGCGCGCTGGGCGAGACGATCAACATCATGACTCTCGGCGGGCTCGCCCTCGCGGTGGGCATCCTGGTGGACGACGCGACGGTCACCATCGAGAACATCGAGCGCTACCTGGAAGAGGGCCGGGAGCTGCGGGGCGCGATCTTCGACGGCGCAGCCCAGATCGCGGTGCCCACCCTGGTCTCCACCCTCTGCATCTGCATCGTGTTCCTGCCCATGTTCTTCCTGAGCGGGACCGCCCGGTACCTCTTCGTGCCGCTCGCGGAGGCGGTGGTCTTCGCGATGCTCGCCTCCTACGTGCTCTCGCGCACGCTCGTCCCCACGCTGGCCATGTACCTGCTGCGCGCGAAGGCCCACCACGACGCCCCGACCCGGAACCCCCTCGTGCGCCTGCAGCGGGGCTTCGAGCGCGCATTCGACCGGATCCGGGCCGCCTACCGGGCCTGGCTCGAGCGGCTGCTCTCGCGGCGGGCCGCCTTCGTGGCCGCGTTCCTCGCCGCGTGCCTGTGCGCCTGGCTGCTCGTGCCCTGGCTCGGGGAGAACTTCTTCCCGACGAGCGACAACGGACAGTTCATCCTGCACCTGCGCGCCAAGACCGGCACCCGGATCGAGGAGACCGCCCGCCTCGCCGACCTGGTGGAGGCGTCGATCCGGCGGGAGATCCCTCCGGAGGAGCTCGACAACATCATCGACAACATCGGCCTGCCCTACTCCACGATCAACTACATGTACAGCCGCTCCGGGTTCATCGGCGCGGCCGACGCCGACATCCTGGTCACCCTCAAGGAAGGGCACCGGCCCACCGCCGATCACATGCGCGGCCTGCGCGCGCGCCTGCCCCAGGAGTTCCCGGGGGTCACCTTCTACTTCGTGCCCGCCGACATCGTGACCCAGATCCTGAACTTCGGCCTGCCCGCGCCGATCGACGTGCAGATCGAGGGGAACGACATGGAGGGCAATCGCCAGGTCGCCAACCGGCTGCTCGACGACCTCCGGCGCGTTCCCGGCCTGACCGATCTCCGTCTCCAGCAGAACTTCGACACCCCGAGGCTCCAGGTGACGGTGGACCGGGTCAAGGCGGCGGGCGCCGGCTTCACCCCGCGGGATGTCGCGAACAGCGTGCTGCTCTCGCTCGCGGGCAGCGGCACCACCACCCCGACCACGTTCCTCAACTGGCAGAACGGGGTGAGCTACAACCTGGTCACCCAGGCGCCCCAGTACAGCATCCAGTCGCTCCAGGATCTGCAGAACATCCCGATCGGGGCCGCGGGCGCGCGGCCCCAGAACCTGGGGGACATGGCGTCCATCGCGCGCGCCAGCTCGATGGCGGTGATCTCCCACTACAACACCCGCCGGGTGGTAGACATCTACGGCTCGGTGCAGGACCGCGACCTCGGCGCGGTGGGTCGCGACATCACCAGGATCGTCGACACCCATCGCCCGAACCTGCCGCGCGGCAGCTTCGTGACCCTGCGCGGCCAGGTCGAGACCATGCGCGCCTCCTACCTGGGCCTCCTGGGCGGGCTCGCCTTCGCGATCGTGCTCGTCTATCTCCTGATCGTCGTCAACTTCCAGTCGTGGCTCGACCCGTTCATCATCATCACCGCGCTCCCCGCCGCCCTCGCCGGCATCATCGTGTTCCTCTTCCTGACCGGGACCACTCTCAGCGTGCCCGCCCTCATGGGTGCGATCATGTGCATGGGGGTGGGGACCGCCAACAGCATCCTGGTGGTGTCCTTCGCCAGGGATCGGCTCAACGAGCACAGCGACGCCCGCCTCGCCGCCGTCGAGGCGGGCGCCACCCGGTTCCGGCCCGTGCTGATGACCGCGCTGGCCATGATCATCGGCATGATCCCGATGGCGCTGGGTCTGGGCGAAGGCGGCGAGCAGAACGCCCCCCTGGGGCGCGCGGTCATCGGCGGCCTCCTGCTCGCGACCGTCGCGACCCTGCTCTTCGTGCCCGCGGTGTTCAGCCTGCTCCACGGCCGCCGCGCCGCCCGCGCGGGGAGCGCGGCATGAAGAGCTGGCGCGGCTCCTCCGGCTTCTGGATCTTCCTGGTCGCGGTGCTGGTACTGGGCGGCGCCATCTACGCGGGACTCCACGGCCGGCGGGGCGCCGACGCGGCGCTGAAGCGGATGACCGAGGAGGCGGCGGTGCCCACGGTGGCGGTGGTCTACCCGGGCACGACGACCGCCAACGACGAGCTGGTGCTGCCGGGCACCGCGCGCGCGTTCACCGACGCGGTCATCTACGCGCGGGCCAGCGGGTACCTCAAGAAGCGCTACGTGGACATCGGCACGCGGGTGACCGCGGGCCAGCTCCTCGCCGAGCTCGAGACGCCGGAGCTCGACCAGCAGCTCCGGCAGGCCCGCGCGGAGCTGGAGAACGCGCGGGCGACCATGGAGATGGCCCGGACCACGTCCGAGCGGTGGCAGACCCTCCTCAAGCGGGACGCGGTGTCGCGCCAGGAGACGGACGAGAAGGTCAGCGACTACTACGCTCGGCGGGCGATCGTGGATTCCAACGGCGCCAACGTCAAGCGGCTCGAGGACCTGCAGGCCTTCCAGCGAATCACCGCGCCCTTCGCGGGCATCATCACCGCGCGCAACACCGACATCGGCGCCCTCATCGACGCGGGCGGCGCCGCGCGCGAGCTCTTCCGCCTGGCCGCGATCGACAAGCTGCGGGTGTCCGTCTCGGTGCCGCAGGCCTACGCCCAGGCCGCGCAGCCCGGCACCCCGACCGCGGTCACCCTCGAGGAGATGCCCGGCCGGGTCTTCCGCGGCACGCTGGCCCGGACCTCCAACGCCCTCGACCCGGTTACCCGGACGATGGTGAGCGAGGTCGAGGTGGAGAACTCCACCGGCGAGGTGCTGCCCGGCGCCTACGTGGTGGTGCGGCTGCGGGTGGGCCGCGAGAACCGCGGGCTCACCATTCCCGCCAACACCCTGCTCTTCCGCTCGGAGGGCCTGCAGGTCGCGGTGGTGCGCAACGGGCGCGCGGAGCTGGTGGGGGTGACGATCGGTCGCGATTACGGCGGCAGCGTGGAGGTGGTGTCGGGCGTGGGCGCGAAGGACGCGGTGATCCTCGACCCCTCCGACTCGCTGGTCAGCGGCGCCGCGGTCCGCGTGCGCCCGAGCGAGCCCCCGAAGCCGAAGCCCGGCGGGTAGACGCCGGCCGCGCGGCGGCCGGGGCGGGCCCGCTCGCGTGCCACCGCGCGACCTCCTCGCAGGTGGTGAACCACACGCCGCGGGCGCGGCGCATGAAGGTCACCAGGTCGTCCAGCAGGGCGACGCGGGAGGCGCGTCCGCTCACGAACGGGTGGCAGGTCAGCACGAAGCAGCCGTTCTCCGCGTGCATCGCCGCGAACTCCTTGCTCCACATCTGGAGCACGCGGCCCGGATCCGCGATCGCGTTGGTGGCCCCGTAGACGTGGCGGAAGAGCGGCGCGTCGTCGAGCAGCCACTGCACCGGCACCTCGGTGAGCGGGCCCTGAGGGGTCGGCACGTCGTACGGCACGTCGTTGCCCATCAGGGAGCTGTCGTAGAGGAAGCCGTGGCGCTTGAGCAGCTCGGGTGTCCACACGTTGACGTCCCAGGAGGGCGACCGGTAGCCGGCCGGCCGCACCCCCAGGCGCGAGCCCAGGATCTCGAGCTGCTCGTGCATCACGCGGTCTTCCTGCGCCTCGTCGAGGAAGCCGAGGGCCTCGTGCACGTTGCCGTGGGCCCCGATCTCGTGGCCCGCGTCCCGGATGCGCCGGCACGGCTCGAAGTGGTGCTCGACCGTCCAGCCCGGGATGAAGAAGGTGGCCCGGAGCTTCAGGCGGTCCAGCAGGCGCAGGATCCGGTCCACCCCCACCCGGGGCCCGAAGCGCCGCTCCTCGAGGTCGCCGAGGCTGCGCCGCGCCTTCTCGGGCTCGCGGAAGAGGAAGCCGGACTCCGCGTCGAAGTCGAACGAGAGGACCGCGGCGGATCGCCGGCCCTCGGGCCACGGATAGCGCGCGCCGGTCATCCCGACACCCGGCCGCCGCTCGGGTGGAGGATCTGCCCGGTGAGGTAGCCGGCCTCGTCGGCGGCCAGCACCACCGCACAGTAGGCCACGTCCTCCACGCCGCCCAAACGGTGCAGGGGCAGCTCGGCGAGGCGGCGCGCGCGATACTCCGGCGTCATCACGTCGCGGCTCATGTCGGTATCGATCCCGCCCGGCGCGATCGCGTTCACGGTGATGCCGTGGACGCCGACGCCGGCCGCTTGCTGCGCTCGAGCCAGAAGCGGGCCAGGTCCACCGGGCGCGGCCACCACACGCGGCCCTTGCCCAGGATGAGCTGGATGAGCCGCTCGACCATGCGGAGGCGGGACGGCCGCCCGATGATCTGGGGATGGGCGAGCCAGTTGAAGAAGCCGCCCTCCGCGTAGAGGCCCTCGAACTCCTCGGACCAGATCTCCCAGACGTCCTGCTGGCTCCAGATGCCGTTGCCGACCGGCGGCACCGCGCTCCACAGGAAGAAGGGCGCGTCGTTGTTGCACCACGCGGTGGGGAACTCCACGAGGGGCCCGTGGGCGGTCTGGTGGCAGTAGGGCAGGTCGGTGTCGAGCGCGTTGCTGTGATAGACGAAGCCGTGCCCGGCGAGCAGCTCCATCGTGTGCCGGCTGGGATCGGCGGACGGGGTGCGCGAGCCGAGCGGGGTGACCCCCAGCACCTTCTTGAAGATGGCCAGGCTCTTCAGCAGCAGCTCTTCTTCTTCCTCACGGCTCTTCATGAAGAAGGGCTTCTCGTGCAGGTAGCCGTGGTGACCCACCTCGTGGCCGTGCTTCAGGATCTCCTCGCAGAGGGCGGGATAGCGCTCCACGATCCAGCCCGGGATGAAGATGCAGGTCTTGATCCCGTAACGGTCGAGCAGCTCGAGGATGCGGGGCATCCCGGTCTTGGGCCCGTAGGCGCCCATCCACATGTGGAGCGGCCGCTCGGCCAGCGCCGGATCGCGATGGATCCACGGGCTCTCGCCGTCGAGGTCGAACGTCATCATGACGGCGCAGCGCGCGCCGTCGGGCCAGGTCACCGTCTCCGCCATCGCGTCCTCCGGGCGAGCCCACGTTGGTATGCCGGGTGGGTCGCGCGCCCGAGGATAGTCCAGGCGCGCGCGGCCCCGCAACCGGCCTTGACCTGGCGGAAGGGCTCCCCCATCCTGGATCGCATCTCCGATCGCGGTGGATGGTGGCCGGGACGCCTGGCTCGAAGCGATGGCCCGGGAACCCGCGGCCCGTCTCCCGCGTTGAAGGCTCGGGAGGGCTTGCCATGCTGATATCGCACCGTCACGTCGCGCGGCTCGGCGTCCTACTGCTCACGCTGCTGACCACCGCGCTGCCCGGCCCGGCCGTCGCGGACGGCGGCGGGGGCGGCCAGGGGGCCACGTCCACCAGCCCCGCCAAGCCCGAGGATCCGCAGTACACCGCGGCGGTGAAGGCGATCAAGGCGAACGAGTACGCGAAAGCGATCCCGCTGCTCCAGGGGGTGGTCTCGCGTGACGACAAGAATGCCGACGCCTTCAACTGGCTGGCCTATGCCACCCGCAAGACCGGCGACCCGGCGGCCTCGCTCCCGCTCTACCAGAAGGCGCTCGCCATCGATCCCAAGCACAAGGGCGCGCACGAGTACATCGGCGAGGCCTATCTGATGCTCGACAACCTGCCCAAGGCCAAGGAGCACCTCAGCACGCTCAACTCGCTCTGCCTCCTCAGCTGCGGCGAGTACCGCGATCTCAAGCGCGCGGTCGAGGCCTACGAGAAGAGCGGCGGCAAGTCCAAGCCCACCGCGTCCTCCAACTAGGGGCCAGGTCTTACATTCCGACAACTGTGTGAATGTAAGACCTGACCGCAGCGGCTGACCCCAGGGGCTAGGCGAAGCCGTAGAGGCGGGCGGCGTTGTCGCAGACGATCGCGCGGCGAGTCGCGGCCGGGAGATGGCCGAGCTCGCGGGCGACGTACTCGCGGGAGTCGGGCCACCCCCCGTCGGGGTGCGGGAAGTCGGAGCCCCACATGACCTTGTCCACGCCCAGCTCGTCGAGCAGCTTCACGCCCACCGGATCGGTCTGGTAGGTCGCCCACACCTGGCGCTTCCAGTACTCGCTCGGCGGCATCGTGAGCGAGAGATCCTTGAACTGGTCCTCCCACTCTCCGTCCATGCGCCAGAGGATGTAGGGGATCCAGCCGATGCCGGCCTCGCCCAGCACCACGCGCAGCCGCGGGAAGCGCTCGAGCACGCCGCCGTAGATCATGGCCATCAGGATATTGGCCATGTTGATCTGGAAGCCGGTGATGTGGGTCGCGAAGGCGATCCGGGCCGCGCGCTTCTGCGCGTCGGTCACGTCGGCCCCCGCGCGGGTGAGGTCGGAGCCGAGGAACACGAGCTTCTGCATGTCCTCGGGGAGCCGGCTGCCGATGGTGTGGAAGTGCAGGGGCAGGCCGCTCGCGCTGATGACCTCCCAGAGCGGGTTCCAGTAGGGATCCCACAGCGGGGTCAGGTCCGTCGAGTTGGCGATGTCGAGCCCGCGCACCGCACCCCGCTTGGCCACCCGCTCCACCTCCGCGATCGCCGCGTCGATCGGGCCGTTCGGGATCGACGCGAGCCCCGCGAAGCGCTCGGGGTGTGTCGAGCAGAAGTCGGCGAGCCACTCGTTGTAGACCCGCATCACCTCCACGACCGCCTCCTGATCGTTCATGCGGCCGGTGGCGCCCAGGATGCCGTAGAGCACCTCCGCCTGCACCCCGTCCAGGTCCTGATCCTTCAGCCGCAGCTCCGGCACGGTCAGCCGCCGGATGCCCTTCTTGCCGTCCGAGTAGAGCCCGGTCTCGGCCATGCGGTCCGCGCGATGGATGCGCCCGGGGACGTACTCGCGCCCGGCCGAGCCCATGCCGCAGGCGAGCCCGAGGCTGGCGCCCTTCGTGGTGACCCACGTGGGCCCCTTGGGCTGATCGATCACGTGGGGCATGCGGTCGCGCAGCGCGGCCGTCGCGTTGGTGGTGAAGAGATCCGGCGGCAGCCAGCAGAGATCGAGGTGGCAATCGGCGGAGATCATCTCGTAGCGCATGGGGGTCTCCTCAGGGCTTGAGCCGGACGTCTTCGTAGGGCGCCGAGTACGGGAACGCGGGAATGAGGGCGAGCGCGGGCTCCTCCACGCGAGGGCCCACGCCGCGGATGAAGCCGTTCTCCCAGATGGGGGCGAAGATCTTCTTCTCGTGCAGGATACGCTGGATCTGGTGCAGCATCTCCTCACGCTTCTTGCGGTCGCGCTCGCGGGCCTGCCGCTCGAAGAGGTCCTGAACCTCGGGCAGCACGCCCGCGGCGTAGGGGCCGCCCTTGACGGCCAGGATGGCCAGCCGGGTGGCCGCGTTGCCCGCGGGGCCGAGCCCGCCGAAGACCAGGCCCTTGAGCTTGCCCTGGGGCCAGGCCGAGAAGAAGGCGGCGCGCTCCATGGTGCGGATCCTCACGCGGATGCCGACCGCGGCCAGGTAGTTCGCGATGGCCTCGCCGGCGCCCTCGTAGGGCGGCGCGATCGTGAAGTCGCCCGCGTCGAGCCCGCGCGGGAAGCCGGCCTCCGCGAGCAGGCGCTTGGCCCGCGCGGGGTCGTAGGGATCCGGGTCGATGGGCAGCGCGAAGTCGAGGGTGCGCGGCACCACGTTGCCGGTGAGCCCGCCGAACCCGAGCTGCTCGGCGTCGTTCATCGCGCGCCGGTCGATGGCGTAGCTGGCCGCCGCGCGCACCCGCGGATCCTGCCAGGGCGAGCCGGCCTCCCACTGGCCCCGGAAGTCGAGGAAGAAGACGGTGTTGCTGCGCACCGCCATCAGCCGCAGGCCCGGGGTGCGTCGCACCTCCTCCGCGATGGGACCGTTGAGGAAGTAGGCCACGTCCACGTCGCCCCGCTTGAGCGCGGCCGCGCGCGTCGTCTCGTCGGGGAGGCTGCGGAAGATCAGCTTCTTGACCGCGGGCGTCTTCCGCCAGTAGCCGCCGAAGGCCTCGAGCTGCAGCTCCACGCCCGGGGTGAAGCTGGTTACCTTGTAGGGCCCCGCTCCGATCGGGGCCTTCTTGAAGCCCTCGTCACCGACCTGCTCGACGTACTTCTTCGGCACGATCCAGCCCGCGGTGCTCGCGGTGGTGCCGTAGAAGGTGATGAAGTCCGACCACGGCTCCTTCAGGTGGAACTGGATGCGCCGAGGGTCGAGCACGCGGACTTCCTGGACGCGCTCCTTGAACGTGGTCGCGTTCGCGCCGCGGTAGCGCTCGAAGGAGAACTTCACGTCCTCGGCGGTGACGCGCTCGCCGTTGTGGAAGCGTGCGTTGGCGCGCAGGGTGAAGTCGTAGACGAGCCCGTTGGGCGAGACGGTCCACGACTCGGCGAGGCTCCCGACGCTGGGGCCCGACGGCATCGGCTTGAGCAGCGCGTCGTGCACCGCATAGAGGGTGAGGAAGGGGGTGATCGAGCCCTCGGTCTCCGCCGGATCGAGCCAGCGGGGGGCGAGGGTGAAGTGGACCGCCCAGGTCATCTGGCCCGCGGGCGCGCTCCCGCCCGTCTGCGCCGACCCGACCGCGGCCGGGCACGTCAGCAGCGCGATGACGACGAGTGCCCCGATGAGTCGTCGCATGGGCAAGCCCTCCCGGGCGAGCCGAGGGCCCGATGATATAAACCTATTCAAGTTGAGTAAAGCGAAGAGTTTACGAGACGTTAGACGAGGGAAAATCTAACTCAGCAAAGTAGCGCGGATTATTTAGCGAAGCTGAATCTTGAGTGCCCGAATCGTCTCCGCGTCTGAGAGGCGTGTGTAGGCCATCGTGGTGAGGATGCTGACGTGCCCTAGGATGCGCTGCACCACTTCTATCCTCACGCCCTTCCGAAGAAGCGCCGTCGCCAGCGAGTGCCGGAAGCGGTGCGGGTGGCACTTCTCCACCTTGGCAGCGGCTCCCCAGCTACGCGCCCAACGCTCTAGCGTGTCGCGGCCAATGGGCGTTCCATTCGCCCGCCTCAACAGCGGGTCATAAGGCCGGGCCGGATTATCAGCAATCCAGGCCGAGAGGATCGCGTGTAGTTCCTCCGTCATAGGCAGGAGCAGCACCTTAGCTCCTTCTACGTCTCCCACTTTGAGCGTACAGACAGGCGAGGCGCGAAGGCCGGTATAGCAGAGCGTGGGTTTTACAAGCCGTAGCCACGCACACGGCTATAGGCATTTGCCATCAGATATGGCCAGAGCTATAGTCACCTCCGATACGATTAACTATTTCGTGGGGGGTGCCCAGCGCATGCCAAACCACGATTCAGTACAACTCAGGAACGCAGTCCATACCGCCTATTCTGCTGCAGCTGAACGGCCCGCGCTGAAGCACGCCTTCCCCGTAGGTCGCGTTCTGGCTGAGCGATTGGGCTATCCGGCCCACGTGTTAGACGCCATGCCGCTCGCGGCGGTCGAGGCGTTCGCGGGAGTTTCAACCCTCGCTCTGTCCGCACCGATCCCTACCGATGCTCAGGTTCTCGACCTCGGATGCGGGGCGGGACTCGACAGCCTCATCCTAGCGAGACGTGTAGGTCCCACCGGCCGAGTCACCGGCATCGACTTTAGCGAGGCGATGCTCACCCGTGCCCGACACGCAGCCGCTGAGGCTGGCGTCGATGTTGTGACCTTCTACCAGGGTGACGCCGAACGACTACCATTAGACGACGCCTCGGTAGACGTCGCGCTCGTGAATGGCATCTTCAACTTGAATCCCGCTCGCGCGGACATCTTCCGAGAACTCGCGCGGGTCGTGCGGCCGGGCGGACAAGTCTACGTCGCGGAGTTAGTCTTACAGGAAGCTGTAACCAAACCAGATCACTTCACCGAAGCAGAGTGGTTTGCCTGAGTGGCCGGGGCCAAGGAAGGCGTGACCTTCCTGAATGAGTTCCGCGAGGCGGGGTTCCGTGAGGCTGTCATTCTGCGGACTACGCGAAATGCACGATGCAAGGATCCGCGCGTGACCGCGGCTGAGGTGTGCGCTACGAGGTAGCGTCGTTTGGGGTTGAATCCGATCGACGGGCAACACGAGTGGCGAGGATCGCTCCCCCGCCACTCGTGCCGCCCACCCTCTTTGGGTCCGCTAGACCTTCGTCAACTGACCGGACTGAATCAGATCAACGAGCAGATTCCATTCGTCCTTCTTGAGGACGGCGAGGTTCCCTGCTTCGCCGATCCGCACCTCATCCCCGGCCATCTCCACGTCTGGGCACTGACCGCATCCGGCGGGGCACAGCGTCACCTTGTGGTTTTCCATTCTGGTTCACCTCCCTTCCCTTCACGGTGGTTAGATGTTCGATACAGGGACAGATAGCGGCAGAACGGTGTCTGCGCGACTGCCACGACCGGAGCAGCCCGCGAAGCTGCCCACGGACTTCTGCCAGATCCGTGAGAGCTTGGTCGATGTTGTTGAGCTTCAGTTGAACCAGGCCCAAGACGTGCTTACATGGCGTTCTGCCTGACCGCTTGAGCACGACGATGCGCTTGATTTCCTCGAGTCGAAACCCGAGCCTGCGTGCTTGGGTGACGAATCCGAGTAGGGCTAGCGTGTCAGGTCCATACACGCGATAGCCCGATCCCGTGCGGCGAGCGGGCGGTAGGATACCGGCCTTCTCATACAGACGGAGCGCCTTGCGACTGACTCCGCTCCTCGCTGCTACCTCACCGATCAGGAGGCCGTCTCGCGCCATGGGAGCAGCCTAAACCCTGTCCCATGGGGCAAGGTCAAGCGGATTCGCCAGCCGTGGCTTCGGAAGCCGCGCGAGGGGTCTGGAAGCCCTCGCGGGTTAGGGAACCGTTGCCTAACGCGCCGGGCGAGCCGCTCTCACCGCTTGGTCCGCAGCCATCGTCTTGAGCGTGTCCTGCTCCAAGACGAGGACGTGTTTTGCTATGACTCGATACGTCCATTCCCCAGGTGCGCTCTCACGATTGAACTGCTCATCGGTTAGTCCGACCAGTGATCCGACAAATCGCGCCCGTTCAACGAGCCACTCTGCTACTAGGCGCTCCATCGGAGATGCCGTGATCTTCGAGTCGTAGCGACATTCGAGAACCCGCCCGGTGTGTATCTTCTCGTGGTCGATGTCGTTCGTGAGGAGGGTCCACACGTCCTTCCCTTGAGCGCACCCATGGGACGAGGGCATCGAGAGTTCCCCGTCAGACGCCTGAAGCAGTGTGTCAATCGTGGAAGCGGTCTGTAGCAGTAGCTCACGAATCGCTTCTCTGGTCGTAGCGGCCATAGCACTCCTCCATGTCGGGCGATAGCTCGCCTGGGCTGGTCAGCCTAGAATAACAAGCTAAAACTAGAGAGTGCTCAACGGCAATCCCTAGTCTGAAGCATTTGCCCTAGCGTAAGCAGCGGCCAGCGACGCTCGCATCGACTGTTCGAGCCAAATGTCGAGGTCCGGGGAGCATGGCACGTTCGTACCACGCGGCGGTTAACTGTCTGACCTAGCGCTAGCTAGTACGAGGCGCTACCCTTCCTGTATCCGGGTGCACACGGCCGCGCCCGGTAACACGCCCGAAGGGGATGAGCCGCCCTCTTGAGGCTGCCCCTTCAGGTTCTACGAATTGTTTGCGGCAGAGTGCGCCTGGTCTAAGGAAAAGAGGTGCCATTCTCCGGGAATGCCCTCAAGGATTTGGGTCCCACGATCAGTAAACTTGAGATCAGATCCCATGACGCTATCCTTCACCGTACTGGACACCAATACCTCGCCCCCCATTGCAACTCCTACGATTCGTGCGCCGATATGTAGGGCGATGCCAGTCGGCTTCTGTCCGCTCATTATGACCTCGGCCGTGTGCAGGCCCGCACGTACCTTTATACCAAGCCGTTGACTGTCTTCCGTAATCGCGCCCGCGGCCAGCACGCCGTTACTCGGCGTGTCGAACAGAGCTAAGAAACCATCGCCAGCGGTGTCGATCTCCCGGCCTGAGAACTCAGACAACCGTGCGCGCACGCGCGCGCGATGCGCCTCAAGTAGGGATTGCCACTCCCAGTCGCCCAGTTCAACCGCCTTGCCGGTGGAATTCACGATATCGGTATACAAGACCGTGACGGACCTCCGACTGGACGCAGAAGGCCCGTGATTTGGCTCCTTGTCTGCTCGGGTCGGCGGCTTAT
>DATFUK010000059.1:0-3917 GCA_035260865.1 Candidatus Methylomirabilota bacterium
GGGCTGGGTGATTACCGCCACGACGTGGTGGCGTGCCAGGAGAGCGTCGAGCGTGGGCAGGGCGAAGGCCGGCGTGCCGTAGAACAGGACGCGCAGCCGGGTCTCGCTAGAGCGCGAAGGCGTGGTTTCCCGTCTCCTTGGGGAAGCCTTCCTTCTGGATCTTCTTCTTGATGCGGTCCCGCGTCACCGGGGGGAGCCGGTCGATGAAGAGCACGCCGTCGAGGTGATCCAGCTCGTGCTGGACGATCCGGGCCTTGAGCCCGGTGGCCTCGAGCGAGACGGGCTTGCCGTCCCCGTCCATCGCCCGGACGGTGATCGTCTTGCTGCGCTCGACCACGCCGAAGATTCCCGGGAGCGACAGGCAACCCTCTTCCTCGCGGATCGTCCCGCTGCGGCTCTCGATCTCCGGATTGATCAGGGTCTGCGCGCCGCCCGTGCCGTCGTCCATCACCAGGATGCGGTGCGGCAGCCCGACCTGGGGCGCGGCGAGGCCGATCCCGACCTGGTGCCACATGGTCTCGGTCATGTCGGTGATGACCTGCTTGATCTCGGCGGTGATTGCGCGCACCGGGGTGGCTACCTGACGCAGGACCGGGTCGCCGTAGAGCCTCACCGTCAGCAATGCCACCGTCTCGTCTCCTTTCCGGGTGCGGTCAGCCGTTGGATTGCGGATCCATCTCTACTTCTACCATACCGCCCGCGCGCCGTCGCCGCCCGAGGAAGGGCTCGAGCGCCGGCGCCAGGAGCCGCGGCAGCTCGGCCGGCCCCTTGATCACGAAGCGCCACCGGCTGGTGCGCCCGCGCGGGGGAGTCACCGAGGCGGGCGGGTAGACCGTGAGGCCCCCGATGCCCCGCAGGGCCGTCGCGCACTCCGCGGCGAGGGCCCGCACCGGGCCATCCTCCCGGCCCCGGGCCGAGATCTCGGCGAGCCGGCGATAGGGCGGGTAGCCCAGCTCGGCCCGGAACTTGAGCTCCTCCTCGTAGAAGGCCGCGCGATCCTGGGCCTGCGCCGCCCGGATTGCGTAGTGCTCGGGGTGCTGCGTCTGGATCACGAGCCGGCCGCCCGGCGCGATCGATTCCGCGGCCGCCCACAGGAGCTGCCAGGTACGCTCGCCCGCGCGGAAATCGGGCACGCGCAGCAACCCGTCGAGGGCGACGAAGCCGACGCAGCCCACCGAGTGCCGGGGCAGGGCCCGCAGCAGGGCGGGCGTGCCGATGAGGACCTGGGCCTCGAGGTTCTGGCGCGAGACGGTCAAACGAGGGAAGCGCCGTACGACCGAGGTCTGGACGCGCTCGGGGTCCCAGCCGAACGGCGAGAGCCGATGGCCGCCGCACGCCGGGCAGTGATCGGGCGGTGTCTCCGCGCGCGCGCAGAGCGGGCACCGCAGCGCGCTCCGGTCGCGGGCGAGGGCCAGGGCCACGCCGCAGTCGGGGCAGCGCAGGACGGTGCCGCACTCGTCGCAGGCCAGCGCGGACGCCCGGCGGCTGACGATGAGGACCGCGCGGCGGCCCTGCCGCGACATGTCCTCGATGGCGCGGGTCAGCGGCAGGGTGAGCGGATGATTCCGGAGGATGCCGCGGGTGTCCGTGGTGAGGACCTGGGGCCAGGTCGCGGGCGCGGCTTCCGGCCGGAGGATCCGGCCCTGGCGAGCGTGCCACCAGCTCTCCGCGGAGGGCGTGCCGGAGAGCATGAGAAGGCGGCTGCCGTCGAGCTCGGCCCGCCGGAGCAGCAGGTCGCGCGAATGCAGCCGCGGCGCGCCCGGCGGCTTGTGGGCGGGATCGTGCTCGTCGATCAGGGCCAGCATCGCGGGGGGGGGCAGCGGCGCCAGCAGCGCCGAGCGCGTGCCGACCACGACACGGCTGCGCCCGCGCGAGGCCGCGAACCAGGCCCGGCGGCGCTCGGCTTCCGTCACCCCGCTGTCGAGCCGGGGGGCGTCGAGTCGCCGCGCCCAGCGCGCGGCCGCCTCGCGATCGGGCGCGATGAGCAGCGCGGTGCCGGGCTCGCGCTCCAGGCGCTCCACGAGCCGATCCTCGCGCGCCTCGTCCGTCCAGAGCTCCGGCGCGCGCGGTGGACCGGGCGCGGGCGCGGCGGGCGGCGACACCGTCTCGGCGGCGCCGCCGCGCGGGGGCGGCGGCAGCAGCGAAAGGAGGGTCGAGCCCCACGACGAGAGGCTCTCGCCGGCCGCCCAGCGTCCCAGCTCGAGCGCGGCCTCCGAGAGCACGGGCACCGGCTCGATCGCCCGCTGCAGCGGCTTCAACCCGGCCGGATCCCCCTCGTGGACTCCCACCACCACGCCGACCCGGGCGCGACCCTGGAGCGGCGCGGCGACGCGCTGGCCGCGCGCCACCACCAGCCCCGGCGGAACGACATACGAGAACGCGCGGTCGATGGGAATGTCGAAAACGACATCCGCGATCAAAGCGACGGAGCCACGACGAATGTCCGCGGACTGGGGGAGTGCGGGGGCCATTTCTGGGCCCCCGCATCTGGAGGGCCTGGAGAAGTAGACGAGTGTCCCCCCAACACCCCTTACCGCGACCCGCCATCCGCAAGCCGGTCATACTCCCGCCGCGCCAGCTTGAGATCGTCCCAGGCCATGCGCCGGAACTCCGGCCCCGGATTGCGCAGCAGGAACGCGGGATGGAAGGTCGGCACGAGCACGCTCGCCCGGTATTGATACGTCTTCCCGCGCAGCCGGGTGATCCCTTCCTTGGTCCCGAGCAGGGTCTGCGCCGCGAAGTTGCCCAGGGCCAGGATCACGTGCGGGCGGATGGTGTCGATCTGGGCCATCAGGAACGGACTGCAGGCCGCCACCTCGTCGGGCTCCGGGTTGCGGTTGCGCTCGGGCCGGCACTTCACCACGTTGGCGATGTAGCAATCGCGCTCGCGGTCGAAGCCGACCGAGGCCAGCATCTTGGTGAGGAGCTGGCCGGCGCGGCCCACGAACGGCACCCCCTGCTTGTCCTCCTCCTCGCCGGGGCCCTCCCCCACCACCATGAGCCGCGCCCGCGCACTGCCCGAGCCGAACGCGACGTTCGTGCGGCTCTTGCAGAGCTTGCAGAGCTGGCAGCCCTGTCGCGCGCGCTGCTGCTCGGCCAGCGCGTCGCCGGGATCGGGGAACGGCACCGCGGCCAGCGCGAGATCGCGCAGGCCCAGATCGCGGTGGTGCCGGAGCGTGTCGGCCAGCCCGCGCAGGGCCAGGGCCACGGCCTCCCGCGGGTCGCTCATCGGGCTAGCGGGTGGCGCGGTTGGAGGCGGGAGAGCGATCGGTCGCGCGCAGCCCGACCACGCGGTCGAGAATGGCGTCGGCGACTTCCAACTTGTTCATCTTGGGCAGATCGGCGACGCCGCCCCAGCGATCGAGCAGGGTGACCTGGTTGTCCTCGGCGTCGAAGCCGATGCCCTTCACGCTGACGTCGTTGGCCACGAGGAGATCCACGCCCTTGGCCTGGAGCTTGGCGGCCGCGTTGGCGCGCACGTCGTTGGTCTCGGCCGCGAAACCCACCAGGAACGCGCGGCCCTTGCGCGCGGCCAGCTCCTTCAGGATGTCGGGGTTGGGGGCGAGATCGAGGGTGAGTCCCTCGTCCTTGCGCGACTTGATCTTGGTCGCGCTCGGCTGCTTGACGCGGTAGTCGGCCACCGCGGCCGCCTTGATGACGATGGTGGCGCGCTCGAGGTGCTGGAGCGCGGCCTCGCGCATGTCCTCCGCGGTCTGCACCGGCACGTACACCGCACCCGCGGGCGGGGTGAGGGTGGTGGGGCCGGAGATCAGGATCACCTCGGCGCCGCGGCGCAGCGCCGCCGTCGCGACCGCCTGGCCCATCTTCCCGGACGACCGGTTCGAGATGTAGCGCACCGGATCGATGGGCTCGCGCGTGGGGCCCGACGTCACCAGCACCCGCTCACCGACCAGGTC
>DATFUK010000060.1:0-2924 GCA_035260865.1 Candidatus Methylomirabilota bacterium
TGGATCTTGTCCTGCCCCACGAAGCCGGAGATCGAGGAGATGTTCACGATGGACCCCCCGCCGCCCCGCCGCATGACCGGCACCGCGTGCTTCATGCCGAGGAACACGCTCTTGGCGTTGATGTCCATGAGACGATCCCACGCGGCGGTGGACTCGTAGTCGGGATCGTGAGTGCCGCTGATCCCCGCGTTGTTGACCAGGACGTCGAGCCGCCCGTACGCGGCCACCGTGGCCTTGATCGCGGCCTCCCAGTCCGCCTCGCTCGCGACGTCGAGCTTCACGAACTGCGCCTTTCCGCCCGCGCCGGTGATGTTGGCCGCGACCTTCTGGCCGTCGGCGTCCACGTCGGCCACGATCACGCTCGCGCCCTCGCGCGCGAAGATCACCGCCTCGCTCTCGCCCATTCCGTGCGCCGCGCCGGTGACGATGGCCACTTTGCCCTTGAGTCGCATCGCGGTCTCCTCCTTGAAGTCAGGATGATAGAGGTTTATCCACAGCTATTCACAAAACTTTCTTTGTCATCGGCTTGACACATCACCACCGACTTCACTAGGCTCCTCTTCCATGCAGGCCAGTCGCAAACCATTGGCGAAGGTCGAGGGGCGCCGGCGGCTCCGGTTGAGTGGCCTCACCATCGCGTGGCGCGGCACGCCGGATCTCGATGACTGGGTCGCGTATCTCGCGACCCGCACGAAGTCGAAGAAGCTGATCCTCGCGGACCAGGTGTCCGAACGAAAGGTCAACGCGCTGCTGTCGCGTCTGGCCGGCCTCTCGCGGCGACAGGTCGAGAAGCTGGCCAAGGGCTAGAGGCCCACCCCCCGGTTGGCAGGCGGCTATCCACAGTTGTGGATAGGCCTGTGCATAGCTCCACTTATATCCCCGTAAATGCCCGTTTAAACAGGCCTTTTTCTTCATCGCTTCTCGACGGTCCGGCGCTCCACTTCCAGCAGTTTCTCGAGCTCGATCACGCCCAGCATCTCGTGCTCCAGTGGGCCCCAGTCGTTCCGCGCCTGGCCCGCGCCGAAGCCCGCGGCGAGGGCCGCGTAGACCTTCTTCCACGCCGCGAACGCGGCGAGCAGCGGTGTGGACGGATCCGCCACGATGCGAAAGCCGAGCGCACCCAGATCCGCGAGCGTCATGCCGTGACCGGCGAGACCGCCGCGCCCCGCGAGGTACATGAGCGGCCCGCCGAGCCGCTCGCCGATCGAGCGCAGCTGCTCGGGGGTGTGCGCCATCGAGAGCAGCAGCACGTCCGCGCCCGCCTTGCGATACGCCTCGCCGCGCCGGAGCGCGTCGTCCATCGTGCTCGCCCGCACCGCGTTGGTGCGCCCGATGATGAGGAAGTCCGGGTTGCGCCGCGCCGCCACCGCGGTCGCGAGCTTGGCCGCCATCAGCTCCACCGGGATCATGTGCTCGATGCCGATGTGGTGGTGCGCGCGCTTGGGCACCAGCTGGTCCTCGATCTCGATGGCCGCGAACCCGGCCGCCTCGCTCATACCGATGGTGCGGTGCATGTGCATCGGGTCGCCGTACCCGCACGCTCCGTCCAGGATGAGGGGCAGCCGCGAGACCGCCCCGATGTCGAGCGCGGCCTGGCACATCTCGGTGAGGTTGAGGTTGGCCTCCAGCGCGACCTTCTGGTAGCCGGTGGCCCCGCCGCCCAGGTAGCCGGCCGGGAAGCCGGCCGCCTCGACCATGCGGGCCATGAGCGGGTTCAGCACGAGCGGTGCGGTGACGGGCAGGGGGCCCTGCAGGAGGGTGCGGAGGGGCGTGGGCATGCGGGTCTCTCCCGGGATCGCGGCTAGAGGGGAATCGCGAGCAGGGTGTCCACGCGGCTGCTGTCGCAGACCACGAGCCGCTCGCGGAAGCGCAGGGTACCGCCCTCGTCCACCATGGTGTCCACGTAACGGCCGGTGGCGAAGAGATCCATGCTGCCGTCGCGCATCACGCGCACCACCAGGAACGGGGTCTCCGCGTGCACCGCGTCGCCGGCGCCCGCGCGGAGGGCGGGGAGGCCGACCAGGTGCCGGTAGGCCTGCCGCTCGTAGATGTTGGCCTCGCGGAGCGCGGTGACGCGATCCTTCAGCATGCCGCGAGAGTCGGCGTAGACGAGGCCGGCGGGCAGGCCACGGCGGTAGTTGTCGGCGGAGGTGATCTTGTAGATGCAGGGATCGGTGAAGAAGTCCGGCCAGCTCTCGAGCCGGTCGTCGTCGATGGCCCGCGCGTACTCCGCGTTGAGCTGGGAGACGCGCTCGGCCAGCATCCTAGCCCTCCATGTACCGCCGGTACGCCTTCCAGAATCCGCGCACCGAGGCCTCGGTGGCGCGCGTCTCCTGCGACTCGGCGCCCTCGCCGCCCATGTTGACCACCGACAGCTCGTCGCCCGCCGCGGCGACCCCGCGCTGCACGAAGCCGCCCACGCAGCCGTCCTCCATCGAGACATAACCGGCGGGCCCGACCAGGTTCGACTGCTTCATGCGGCGGCGCTGCATGTCCGCGTCGTCGTCGGCGAACCCCAGGTAGGTCCAGTGCAGCTCCATCGCTCCCGGCCCCTTCGGCTGCACCTGGCGCACCGCGAGGGAGTTGTGGATCTGCTGGAGCACGAAGTTCGGGAACACGGTGAGGATCTGGAGCTGGATGTCATCGCCGAGCTCGTTGACCGCGTCGAGCAGGCTCGGATCGGCGAGGCGGTAGTTCTGGTGCTCGGAGCGGATCCCCTGGTCGCGGTAGGCGGTGCTGTCGGCGTCGTCGGCGCGCTGGATGGTGTAGCTGGCGTGGTGACCGCCGTCGGGGCTCACCAGGATGCCGCCGCCCTGGGTGAGGCGGGTGATCCGGAAGGTGCCGAAGAACGTGTGGAGCAGGCTCGCGTGGTAGGTGTCCTTCACGTTCTCCACGTAGAGCTTCCAGTTGTTGGGCAGGGCCTG
>DATFUK010000061.1:0-3351 GCA_035260865.1 Candidatus Methylomirabilota bacterium
CGATCGCCTGCCGGTCGGCCTTGGTCAGGTCTTTGTAGCCTGCCGCAGAACCCTCGATGACCTCCATCATCAGCCCGCCCGCCACGTCACCATCGGGCTTGTTCCCCGTTCCGAGGTAGTCGGTGATCTGCTCCTCGGTCCAGCTCCCGAGCCCCGTCTCGCGATCCGGCGTGATGTTCGGCACCGCCGAGCCTTCCGGTCCCTTGCCCTTCGGGTTGCCGGCCAGGAAGCGGGTATTGTCCACCGCCATCGTCATGGTCCGGGGCGTGTGGCACTCGCCGCAGTGCGACACCGCGCGTGTCAGGTACTCCCCGCGCGCCACCCCCGAGGTCGCCGCCGACTTGGGCGGGGACTCGATCGCCGCGAAGGTCGCCAGCCAGGCCGGGAGGAACACGCTCTCGAACATCGGGACCGAGATCTTCTTGGCCGGCGTCGCGCGGTTGATCGGGGGCACCGAGCGCAGGTAGGCGACCACGTCCTTCAGATCCTGCTCGGCCATGCCGTTGAACACGGTGTAGGGATGCACCGGGATGAGCCGCTCCCCGTTGGGGCGGCGCCCGGATCGGGTGGCCGTGATGATCTGCTCATCGGTCCACTTGCCGATGCCGGTAGCGGGGTCGGGCGTGATGTTCGAGGAGTAGACGGTCCCGAACGGCCCGTCGTACTTGCGCCCGCCCGCGTTGAGCGGCTGCTTGGCGACGGTATGGCAGCCGCAGCCCGCCGCCGCGCCGAACACGTACTTGCCGCGGGCGATCTGGTCCCGGGTGGTCTGGGCGGCCGCGTCGGAGGCGGCGAGCATCAACAGCAGGACCGAAAGATAGATTATGGGCGCCATCTCACGTTATGCCTCAAAACTCTCGATTGGACCCCGAGGTTCCCGGCGGGGAAGATACCACGCCGGGGGCGGCACCCGGGCGGCTCAGCGCGTGGCCACGGGAAGGTGGCGGGGCTCGCGCACGCGGCCCAGCAGCAGGCCGAGCCCGGCCAGGCTGCCCAGGGCCGCCATCACGAACACCGCCGGGAAGCCGAGCGCGTCGGCCAGGACGCCGGCGATCAACGGACCGCCGAAAGCCACCGGCGTCAGCAGGGTGGTCCCGAGCCCCACGTAGGTCGGGCGCGCGGCCGGGCTCGGCGCGAACTCGAGCAGGACGTTCAGGCCCGAGACGTTCACCGCGGCCAGGTGGATACCCTGCAGCGCGAAGACGACGACGAACAGCTCGAGCGACGGCACGAGCAGCGCCCCCACGTTGGCGAGCAGGAGCGCCCCCGCCCCGATCCCGAGCGGCGCCAGGTGGCCGGTGCGATCGGCGAGCGCCCCGAGCGCCGCGTTGCCCGTCATCTGCCCGGCGAGCAGCGCGGTCGTGAACACGCCCACCGCCCAGTCCGGCGCCGCGTAGTGGCGGAGCGCGTACACGGTATAGAAACCGGACGCCATCATGCCGAGAATGATCAGCGCGCGGGCCAGGAGGAACCAGCTCAGATTGTGGTCCTCCCGCAGGAGCCGGCCGGCCCGCCGAAGATAGACGCCGAGTGGCGGAGCGGCCTCCACCGCGGCGGCCCACGGCTCGCGCACGCGCGCGAGCGCCACGTAGGACAGGCCCATGCAGAGGGCCGCCATCAGGAAGCAGACCGCGTAGCCGTCGGGCGCGGGCATCCGGGCAAGCACCCAGGTGATGAACACGCCCCCGAGCAGGCCGCCCGCGCCGCCGAGCAGGCTCGACACCGCGAAGAAGCGCCCGCGTAGTCCCACCGGCACCGCGCGCGCGACGATGTCCATCCAGGCGGGCATGAGCACGCCGCCCACGCCGGTGAGCAGCAGCAGCATGCCCAGCATCAGGGCGAGCGAGAGCGCGGGGGCCGGGCGGGCGAGGAAGAACGCGACCGCGGCGAGGCCGAGGAACGGCAGCCGCTCCCAGAGCGTGTAGCGCAGCACGAACGGCAGCTTGCGGACGAGCGACTCGGTATAGCCCGCCGCGAACAGCGACGGGAGGTTCCATCCGAGCGTCATCAGCGCCGGGATCGCGCCGATGACGAGGTTGGAGGCGCCCAGGTGGGCCGCGAAGGCGGGAAGGATCGTGCTCTGCGAGGCGAACGAGAGCCCGACGAGGAAGAGACCGAGGTCGATGCCCAGGGCGACGACGTTGTGGCGAACGTGGCGGCGCGCGAAGGACTCGCCGTCATCGTGATCGTGAGGTGCAGCGGGGAGGACTCCGGTCACCGCCCGCCGAGGATACCGCGGTGAAGGCGGCGCGACAAGCCGAGGGCGGCCCCGAAGGGCCGCCGCTCAGGACATCAGCATGCGCCGGCGATCGCCGAGCGAGAGCACGTCGTTCAGGGAGGACACCGCCCGCCGCGCCGAACCCGGAGGCGTGATGCGGGATCCTTCGGCCGCGCTCCCGTCCGAGCGGGTGAGCGCTTCCGCGTGCCGGTAGGCCTTCAGCTTGTACTGCAGGCAGCGAAGGCTGATCCCGAGCTGGCGTGCCGCCTGCGTGCGATTGCCGCCCACGCCGTCGAGCGTCTGGAGAATGTACTGCTGCTCCAGATCCCGTAGCGTCAGCCCCGCCGGCAGTCCCGGCTTGGCGGAGTCACCGCGCTGGCCGGCCGCTTCCGCGAGCGGCAGCACGTCGACGTCCACGGTGTCGTTCTCGCTCAGGACGACCGCCTGCTCGATGCAGTTCTCGAGCTGCCGTACATTGCCCGGCCACTCCGCCCCCAGCAGCAGCTCCTGCGCCCGCCCCGTCAGCCGCGGCACCCGCTTGTGGTGCGCCGCCGCAAACTTCCGCAGAAAATGCTCCACCAGCAGCCCCACGTCCCCCCGCCGCGCCCGCAGCGGCGGCACCTCGATCATCACCACCGCGATCCGATAGTACAGATCCTCCCGAAACTGCCCCTCCCGCACCGCCCGCCGCAAATCCTTGTTCGACGCCGTGATCAGCCGAATGTCCGTCCGCGTCGGCTTGCTCCCCCCCACCTTCACGAACTCCCGCGTCTGGATCACCCGCAGCAGCTTCGCCTGCAACGGCATCGACAACTCGCTGATCTCGTCGATGAACAGCGTCCCCGTGTGCGCCAACGCGAAAAACCCC
Organism: Candidatus Methylomirabilota bacterium; assembly: GCA_035260865.1. Lineage (GTDB taxonomy): Bacteria > Methylomirabilota > Methylomirabilia > Rokubacteriales > CSP1-6 > CAMLFJ01. The sequence goes on from DATFUK010000061.1 coordinate 3,087, forward strand.
GTCCGGTGCTCCACCGCCCCCGTGAAGCTCCCCCGCACGTGCCCAAAGAGATGGCTCTCCATCAGCCCCTCCGGTATCGCCGTGCAGTCCAGCGTCACCAGCGGCCGGTCCCCCCGCGCGCTCTGCTCGTGTATCGCCCGCGCGATCAGCTCCTTGCCCGTCCCCGACTCCCCCGAGATGCACACGTTCGCATCCCCCACCGCCACCTTCTCGATCTTCGCCAGCACCTCCGCCAGCTGCGCCGACTGCCCCACCAGCCCGTGCG
>DATFUK010000062.1:0-8117 GCA_035260865.1 Candidatus Methylomirabilota bacterium
CGTTCCACCCGTCCGAGTTCTCGACCCGCTTCGTCCTCACCGCGCCGCTCACCCTCGAGAACTTCGTCAAGGCGTGGGCGGCCGCGCCGTTCGCGCGCTACTTCGTCAACACCATCGCGCTGGTCACCATGATCCTGGCCGTCCAGCTCGTGCTCTGCACGCTCGCGGCCTACGCCTTCGCCCGCTTCGCCTTCGCGGGCCGCTCCGTCGCGTTCCTGCTGGTGCTGGTGCAGCTCATGATCATGCCGGACGTGCTCATCGTGGAGAACTACCGGACCATGAGCCGTCTCGGCCTCCTCGACACGCTGGCCGCGATCGGCCTGCCCTACATGGCCTCGGCCTTCGGGATCTTCCTGCTGCGGCAGACGTTCAAGACCGTGCCGAAGGAGCTGGACGAGGCCGCGCGCGTGGAAGGGGCCGGGCCGCTCGAAGTCCTGTGGCGGGTCTACGTGCCGCTCGCGAAGCCGGTCTACATCGCCTACGCGCTGGTCTCGGTCAGCTACCACTGGAACAACTTCCTGTGGCCGCTCATCGTCACGAACTCGGTGCAGTCGCGCCCCCTGACGGTGGGGCTGCAGGTCTTCTCCTCGGTGGATCAGGGGGTGGACTGGTCCATCATCACCGCCGCGACCTTGATGACGTCGGGCCCGCTGCTGGTCGCTTTCCTGCTCTTCCAGCGCCAGTTCGTGCAGAGCTTCATGCGCGCGGGGATCAGGTAGCTGACTCGGAGGGGGGCTGCGCCCCCCTTCCGAACCTCCCCGCAAAGGCAGGGGCGCGGGCGAAGCCCGCGCTCGGAGCGGACGAGCTAGCGGTCGCGGTCGCCGCGCGGGCCGCGTTCTTGACCGCCGCGCTCCTGGCCGCCGCGTTCCGCGGGGCCGCGCTCGGGAGCGCCCTTGCCCTGCGGCTCCTGCCGCGGTGCGCTCTGCCGTGCGTTTTCACGGACTCGCGGGGGCGCGTTCTGGACAGCCGGCGCTGGCGGCGATCCGGGCGGCGCGGCGGCCGGAGCCTGGCGAGCTGCCGGTGCGGTCGATCCGGGCGGCGCACTCTGCTGCGGGGCCGGCGCGGCGACCGAGGGCGCGGGCGCGCCGGGTGCGCTGGGCGCGGGTGGTGTCACGGTCGGACGGGCGGGAGCCGGGACGCGGCCTCCATCGGGCGACGTGCCCCCCTGGCGCGGGCCGCGGTCGCCGCGTTGGCGCTCGCGTGGCCCGTCGTCGGGCGTGGCCCGGCCCTGGCCGCCGGGTCCACGCGCGGGGCCGGTGGCCGCGCCGGGCGCGGTGGTCGTGGCCGCGGCCGGCGCGGCCGCGCGCGCGGGGGCGGGCACGATGCGCTGCTGCGGCTGCGGCGCCGTCGGGGCGGGCGCGGCGGGCAGGCCGTGCTCGCGCAGTGCCGGCGCCGTGTCGACCGGCGCCCGCGTCGCCACCACCGGCCGCGCGCGCACCGCGTCCGGCGGCCGCGTGGCGGCGGCGGTCGCGCTCCCGGTGACGCTGGCCGCCACCGGCCGCACGTCGACCGCTCCGCGCACCGGCGTGAGCCGCCCCGCCTCGGCGGCGTCCGCGAGCCGGACCGGGCGCACCGCGCCCTGGCCGAACCGGTCGGCGGGCACGCCCACCACCGCGTTGGTCACGTTCACGTTGCGGTACACGTTGATGTTGGTGACGTTCACGGTGGTCGTGCGGTTGATGACGACGTTGTTCACCACGCGCGGGCCGCCCCAGCCGCCCCACCACGCTACGCCGACGTAGCGCGGCCGGCCCCACCACCGGATCACCGGCTCGCCCCAGCCGAGTGGCGCCCAGTAGAGCGGCCGCCCCACCACGACCGGCCCGCCGAGGAAGACGACCAGCGCGGGCGAGTAGACGGGTCGCACGAGGATCGGGCCCGGAGCCCACGCCCAGTAGGGGCCCACGAAGACCCAGCGGCCGTGATGATAGGGCGCCCAGCCCCACGGCGCGTCGTCGAGCCACGTCCAGCCGAAGCGCGGGTCCCAGATCCAGCGGCCGGTGGAGTAAGGCGACCAGCCCGCCGCCACGCCCGCGGGGACCCACACGCTCCCGTAGGTCTCGACCGTGCGCCAGGTTCCGTGCTGGTCGAGCGCTTCGGCGCCGTACACGCCGGCCGGGACCTGCTTCGCGCTGGCGGGCTGAAAGAGGTAGTCGGTGCGCTCGTAGTTCCAGCGATCCCACGCGGTCAGCGTGGGCGCCGCGGCCGTCTCGACGCGCGGGGACTCGCCGCCGGCGATCATCACCTGCTGATTCGCGGCCACCGGTGTCGCGGCGCCGCCGGACGGAGTCATGACCGCGCTGCCGCCGCGGTAGGTCCGGAACGCGGTCGCGTCCGGCCCGATCTCCGCGTGGTAGTACCCGGCGCGCTCCATCGTGAAGGCGGCGCCGGGCGTATCGAGCTCGACCGTGTGGCCGGGCGCGAGCTCGCGCAGGTCGAGGGCGGCGTAGCCCGACGTGACGCGCAGCTGGATGAAGTCGGGCTCCTGGTTGTCGAGGCCGATCTGCGCGCCGTAGGCGGCCCGCGCGAAAGATCGAGGGCCGATCTGGATCTCCACGTTGCCCGCCGGTCCGGTGTAGAGCACGTCGCCTGGGGCCAGGGGCATGTTGAGCGCGGCCGGGGCCCAGTCGGTGGCGCCCGGCCGCCAGAATGAGACCTCGCCGTGAACGTAACTGACGCGCGGCGGCGTGGCCTCCTGCGCATCGGCCTGAGCCTCGGGGTCGGTTGGGGCCGGGGCGCCGGGGGGCGGGGGTGGGCTCGAGCTTCCCGCCCAGCCGGGCGGCGCGGCGCCGAGGACCATCAGCAACGCCAGCAATCCCGCGAAGATCCGTCGCGTGGCTCGCATCGTAATAACCATCGTATCAGATGGAACGAAAGGCTCCCGGGGGATATGCTGGAAGTGATGTAAATGAAGTCGTCTAAACGTGCGTCAGAGTGAGGCGGATATGAAAAGGACCCTTTTGATCCTGCTGCTGGCGGTTGCGGTTCTGGCGGTCACGGTCACGCCGGGCTACACCTGGCACCACTGGCGCGGCGGTGTCTACGTCGGCGTCGGCCCCTACTGGGGTCCGTACCCGTACTACTACTATCCGCCGCCCTACTATGTCTATCCGCCGCCCACGGTGGTGGTCGAGGAGCCCCCGGTCTACGTCGAGCGGCCGCCCGCGGCTCCGGCAGCTCCGCCCCCACCCCCGGCGGCGGCCAGCTCGTACTGGTACTACTGCTCGAGCGCCAAGGGCTACTACCCGACGGTCCCGAGCTGCCCCGAGGAGTGGGTGAAGGTACCACCGCGATGAATGGGATTGCGCGGGGCGGCGTTGCGGCTCTGGTGACGGGCGCGCTGTTGGCCGGCTGCGCCACCGTGCCGCACGGCCCCAGCGTCATGGTCTTGCCGGGCAGCAGCAAGAGCTTCGAGGAGTTCCAGGCCGATGACACGGTCTGCCGCCAGTGGGCCTCGCAGCAGGTCGGGACCACCGCGCAGAAGACGGCGACCGAGAGCACGGTCGGCGGCGCGGTGATCGGCACCGTGGTGGGCGCCGCCGCGGGCGCGGCGCTCGGGGCCGCCGCCGGCAACCCGGCCATCGGCGCCGCCGCCGGAGCGGGGGTCGGCCTCCTCGGCGGCACCGCGATCGGCGCGAGCCGCGGCGATGCCCACGGCGGCTCGGTGCAGCGGCGCTACGACATGAGCTACACGCAGTGCATGTACGCCAAGGGTAACCAGGTGCCGGGAGCGCGCGGCTCGCGTGTGCAGCAGCCGGCCTACACCTCGCCCGCTCCGCCACCACCTCCGCCCCCGCCGGCCAGCTCCGTAGCGCCCACGGTCCCGCCGCCTCCGCCGGGACCGCCGCCACCTCCGCCGACTCGCTAGCTACGCCGGCGCGAGGCGCGAGAGCGTCTCTGCTCCCGCGCGACGCGCGACTGCACCGCTACGGACGACGTGGCGGCGGCGGAGGCGGGACCACCGTACTGCCGGCGGGCACCCACACCCAGTAATACGGCGACGACGTCGTGCCATCACCGTACAGCTGATACCGTCCCTCGGTCGCCGCGGTGGCGACGCGCGTCGTCGGGAGGGCGGGCGGCGCAGGCGGGTTCGTGCCGGCCGGGATCCACACCCAGTAGTAGGGCGACGCGCTCGAGCCGTCGCCGTAGAGCTGATACTTGCCATTGGAGTACTCGACCACCCGGGGCTGCGTCGGCGCGCCGAGGACGGCGCCGGTAGTCGGCGGATAGGTCGGATCCTGCATGGTGCAGCCGGAGAGAACTCCGACCGCCAGAGTCGCGGGGACCAGAATGCGCGTGATCGCACGGTGCATGGTTGAATCCTCCTGGCCGCGCAGAGGAGCATTCCCTGTGCCACGCGAATTCGACCCGAAATCACGGGCCTTTCGTGCACGCGGCACGGAATGGCCTGGGAGAATCTACCGGGCAAGCATTACCGCCGGGCGGGACGTCCTCGTGATCTGCCGCCCTGATCGTGCTTTTTCTCTCGCTGGCCACCGCGCGCGGAATCGGCTAGCATCCTCTGCCATGACCCGGGACGAGCTGAAGCGCAAGGTGTTCGCGGCGATCGATCGGCGCGCCGAGGAGATCGTCGGTCTCGGTGAGCGCATCCGGAAGCAGCCCGAGATGGGCTTCAAGGAAGTGAAGACCGCCGCGCTCGTCGAGGCGACGCTCGGCGGCCTCGGCATGTCGCCCCGTACCGGCCTCGCGATGACCGGGGTGCGCGGCGAGGCCCGTGGTCGCGCGGGCGACGGCCCGACCTTCGCCCTGATCGGCGAGCTCGACGGCCTGCGGGTCACCGGGCATCCGGAGGCCGATCCCCGGACCGGAGCGGCCCACGCCTGCGGCCACAACGCGCAGGTGGCCGGCATGCTCGGCGCCGCGATGGGCCTGGTGGACGCGGGCGCCTTCGATCACCTCGCGGGCCGCGTCGTCTTCTTCGCGGTGCCCGCCGAGGAGGGCGGCGACATCGAGTGGCGCCAGGAGCAGATCCGCGCCGGCCGCCTCGAGTTCCCCTGCGGCAAGCAGGAGCTGATGCGCCTCGGCCACTTCGACGACGTGGACCTGGCCATGATGATCCACACCAACTGGCGCGCCGAGGACGGCAAGGCGGGCGTGCCCGCCTCCAACAACGGCCGCGTGGGCAAGACCGCGCGCTTCATCGGCCGCGCCGCCCACGCGGGCGGCGCGCCGCACATGGGGGTGAACGCGCTCTACGCCGCGCAGGTCGCGCTGGCCGGCATCAACGCGATTCGCGAGACGTTCCGCGACGAGGATTCGATCCGCGTGCACCCGATCCTCACCCACGGCGGCTCGCAGGTGAACGTGATCCCCGGCGAGGCGCGGCTCGAGATGTACGTGCGCGGCAAGACCGCCGAAGGGGTGAGCGACGCCAGTCGCAAAGTCGATCGCGCGCTCCGGGCGGGCGCCCTCGCGCTGGGCGCGCGGGTGGAGATCGACACGCTCCCGGGGCCGATGCCGCTCCTCTGCGACCGCGCGATGGCGCGGCTCTTCGAGACCACCGCGCGCGGCCTGGTCGGCGCCCCGCACTATCGCGACATCCCGCATCGCTCCGGCTCGACCGACATGGGCGATCTGAGCCAGGTGATCCCGGTGCTGCATCCCTACATGGGCGGCGCCCGGGGCCCGGGGCACTCCGCCGACTTCGCGATCGTCGACCCGGAGCTCGGCTACGTGCAGCCGGCCAAGGCCCTCGCCGCGATGGCGGTGGACCTGCTCGCCGACGGGGCCGCGGGGGCGCGCGAGGTGCTCGCGGGCCCGCCGCCGCCCATGACCCGCCAGGGCTACCTGGCCTTCCAGCGCGGCATCGCCCGCCGCGAGCTCTACGACGGAGGAGACCCGACATGAGCCTGTTCAAGATCCTGAGCCACGTGAGCATCACCGTCACCGACGTCACGAAGGCGCGCGACTTCTACACCGGTGTGCTGGGATTCCAGGAGATCCCGCGCCCCGCCTTCGACTTCCCGGGCATCTGGTACAGCCTGGGCGGCGACCTGCAGCTCCACATCATCCTGAACGATCAGCTGGTGCGCCCGGCGACCGAGCGGGAGAAGATCGTGGCGCGGTACCCGCACTTCGCGCTCTGGACCGAGGACGTGGACGGGACCGCGCGGCGCATCGAGGAGCTGGGGCTCGTCTGCCGCGACGTGATCTCGGGCCCCACCGGCCTGCGCCAGCTCTTCGTCAAGGATCCCGACGGCAACATGGTCGAGTTCCTGGGGCCGAGCACCTCCGCGACGGCCCGCCGCATGGAGACGCCGCCGGCTCGATGAAGATCGGCGTCAACCTCATCACCTTCGGCCCGGGCGCGAGCGAGGACGCGCTCGCGCGCTGGGCCGGCTTCACCGAGACCGTGGGCTACCACTTCATGATGCTGGGCGACCACGTCACGATCACCGCCGACGTGCAGGGCCGCTACCCGGCGCCGTTCTACGATCCGTTCACCACCCTCGCCTGGCTGGCCGGGCTGACCCGCCGGGTGGAGCTGGGCTTCACGGTGATCGTGCTGCCCTACCGGCACCCGCTCGAGACCGCCCGGATGGCCGCCACCCTGGACCGCATCAGCGGGGGCCGGCTCATCTTCGGCATCGGGGTGGGCTGGGCGCGCCAGGAATTCGAGGTGCTCGGCCTGCCGTTCGAGAAGCGCGGGGCGATGACCGACGACTACATCGGCGCGCTCAAGGCGGCCTGGACGCAGGACGTGGCGAGCTATCAGGGCCGCTTCGTGTCGTTCAAGGAGATCTACACCGCGCCGCGCCCGCTGCAGCGCCCGCACCCCCCGATCTGGGTGGGCGGCTCGAGCGAGGCCGCGCTGCGGCGCACCGTGCTTCACGGCGACGCCTGGCACCCGATCCGCAGCCGCATCGCGTTCCTGCGCGACGAGGGCATGCCGAAGCTCCGGGCCATCGCGGAGAAGGAGGGCCGGCCGATGCCCGCGCTCTGCCCGCGCATCCGCCTGCGCCTGACCGATTCTCCGATGCCCGAGGAGACGCGGCTGGCCGGCGAGGGGACGTTGGACCAGGTGCGGCGCGACTTCGAGGCCCTCCAGAAGCTGGATGTGCCGTACCTCTGCCTCGACACCTTCGCCGACGACGTCGAGGGCTCGCGCAATCACGAGCAGGCTTGGCGCATGCTGACGAGCCTGGCCGAGCGCGCCTTCGACCTCGATCGCCAGGCGCTGCGCTAGCCCGGCCGATGGACGCCGTCGATCTCTGGCTGCTGCGCTATGAGTCCGTCCACAGCTTCGTCGCGGACGACCTGGTCGCCGACCTGACCGACGCGCAGGTGCGCGGCCGCCCCGTCCCCGGAATCAACCCGGTCGCGTGGGTGATCTGGCACGCGATGCGGATCGAGGACGTCTGCGTGAATCGCTTCGTGCTCGATCGGCCGCAGGTCCTCGACGCGGGCTGGACGCAACGCCTCCGGATCAACCGGTTAGATGTCGGCACCGGCATGGACGACGCGCAGGTGGACGCGCTCTGCGCGACCGTTGACATCGAGGAGCTCCGCGGCTACTGCCGCGCCGTCACGCGGGCCACGCTGGCCGCGGTGCCGCTCCTCCGTGCCCTCGACCTCGAGGCCGTGGTTCCCGCCGAGCGGGTCAAGCACGTGTGCACCGCCGAGGGGGCGGTGGCGCCGAACGCGCCGTGGCTCACCGAGTTCTGGGCCGGCGGCCGTAGTCGCGCCTGGATCCTCTTCCAGACCTCGCTCCTCCACGTCTACGGCCACTACTTCGAAGGCCTCGCGACGAAAGGCCTCTGGGGCGCTCGCTCGCGCTGAGCTTTTCCCTGCGTCTGGTGGGGTCCCGTCCGGGGCGCGGCGGGCAGCGGCGGGCGGGGCGGCAGGGGGGCTCTGACCACGACCGGCGATCTCGATTCTGTTACGAGCAGGAGTTCCCAATCGGGGTTGTTGATGGCGCCGCGGCCCTTGGCGGGGAACGGGTCACCCGCCCCCCTGCCGCCCCGCCCGCCGCCGCCCCGCGCCCCGGACGGACCCCCAGCAGGAACAAGGAAAGGATCAGGGCGAGCGAGCGCCCCAGAGCCCTTTGGTCGCGAGGCCTTCGAAGTAGTGGCCGTAGACGTGGAGGAGCGAGG
>DATFUK010000063.1:0-3303 GCA_035260865.1 Candidatus Methylomirabilota bacterium
ACGCGAGCGTGGCGGGGAGCCCCTCGCCGGTGGCGGCGGCCTCGAGCAGGGCGAGCAGGTCGTCCTCGAGATGAGGCATGATCGCCTGGCACTCCGGGTCGCCGAAGCGGCAGTTGAACTCGATGACCTTCGGCCCCTCGCGCGTGATCATCAGGCCGACGAAGAGCACGCCGGTGTACGGCGCCCCCTCCTTGGCCATCGCCGCGATCACCGGCCGCACGATCTCGGCCATGACGCGGTCCTCCATCGCGGACCCCATGACCGGGGCCGGCGAGTAGGCGCCCATGCCGCCGGTATTGGGCCCCCGGTCGTCGTCGAAGACCGTCTTGTGGTCCTGGGCCGCGACGAGCGGGAGCACCGCCGCGCCGTCGGCGAGCGCGAAGAACGAGGCCTCCTCGCCTTCGAGGAACTCCTCCACGACCACGGTCAGGCCGGAGTCGCCGAAGGCGCGCTCGTCGAAGCAGAGGGCGAGCGCGCGGTCGGCCTCGTCGAGCGAGCGGCACACGATGACGCCCTTGCCCGCCGCGAGCCCGTCGGCCTTCACCACCAGGGGCGCGCCCAGCTCGCGGCAGTAGGCCCGGGCGGCCGCCGCGTCCCGCAGCGTGCGGAAGCGGGCGGTCGGCACGCCGTGACGGGCCATCAGGTCCTTGGAGAAGGCCTTCGAGCTCTCGAGCCGGGCCGCCGCCGCGCTCGGCCCGAACACCGCGAAGCCGGCCGCGCGGAGCCGGTCGGCGAGGCCCATCGCCAGCGGCACCTCGGGCCCCACCACCACCAGGTCGGGCCGCTCCCGGCGGGCGAGCTCCACCAGCTGATCCATCGCGGTGTCTTTCACCGGGACGCAGCGGGCGTGCGCGGCGATGCCGGGATTGCCGGGCGCCGCGATCATGCGGCGGAGGCGCGGGCTCTGCGCGAGCTTCCAGGCCAGCGCGTGCTCGCGCCCCCCGCCGCCCACCAGGAGCACGTCGGTCACTCGTCGGCCTCCGGGTCGGCACCGGAGGGCTCGGCGCCCTCCTCCAGGTGCGCGCGCGCGATCTTGGCCCACGGGCTGCCCAGGTCCAGCTCGAGGTAGCGGCGCCAGTGCACCGCCGCGTTCTCGGCCCGCCCCATCTTGGCGAGCACGCCCGCCAGATTGAAGTGGGCGTCCGCGTAGTCGACGTCCATCTCGAGCGCGCGCCGGTACCAGGTCACCGCGACCGGGAAATCGCCCAGGTCCTCGTGGAGCGAGCCCAGGTTGAACGACGCCTGGCAGCAGCTCTCGTCGGCCTCGAGCGCGGCCCGGTAACACTCCCCCGCCCGCTCGTACTGGCCCATCCGGTGGTGGAGGAGGCCCAGGTTGTTCCACGCCGCCGCGTACCCCGGATCCATGTCGAGCACGCGCTCGTAGGCGTCCACCGCGGACTCCCAGCGCTCCGGGTCGCCGTCCCACTCCGACGCCCGCTGGAACCACACCTCGGCCGCGTCGGCGGGCGGGATCAGCGGACGCACCATGCCGGTCAGCAGCGTCTCGCGGGTCTCCTGCTCGAGGTCCCCGGTTTCGAAGGCGAGCAGGGTCTGGCCGGTGCCCGGATCGAGCCGCAGGCGATCCTGCTCGACCACCACCCGGCGGTCGCGCACCACCAGGCGCAGCTCGGCGAACGGGGTCCGCACTTCGGGGGCGAGCCGCCGCGCCCCGTCGAGCGCGGCGCGCACCTGGCGCACGCTCGCCCCGCTCTCCAGCAGGTTCGCGGCCGCGCGCACCGAGACCAGCTCGCGGAAGCGCAGGCCGCCCGGGTCGTCGCGCAGCAGCCCGAGACGCCGGAGCTGCGAGCGGCGCTTGGGGGACAGACGCAGGAGCCGCGTCAGCTCCCGCAGCGTGAAGACCCGTTCGGGCGGAGGGCTAGTGCTTGAAATGGCGAATCCCGCACACCACCATGGCCATGCCGTGCTCGTCGGCGGCCGCCACGATCTCCGCGTCGCGGACCGAACCGCCGGGATGGATCACCGCGGTGGCGCCCGCCTTGGCCACCACGTCGAGCCCGTCGCGGAACGGGAAGAACGCGTCGGAAGCGCAGACCGAGCCCTTGGTCTCGAGCCCCAGCTCGCGCGCGCGCATGACCGCGATGCGCGCCGAGTCCACCCGGTTCATCTGCCCGGCCCCCACCCCGACGACCTGGTCGGCGGTCGCGAGCACGATCGCGTTGGACTTGGCGTGCTTGGCCACGCGCCAGCCGAAGCGCAGCCCGCGCAGCTCCGCCTCGGTGGGCCGCCGCTTCGAGACGACGGTGAGCGTGGCGGGATCGAGATCGACGAGGTCGGCCTCCTGGAGCAGCGCCCCGCCCCAGACGCTCCGGATCTCCTGGCTCCGCGCGGGGTAGTCGGCGCGCGCGCACGGGAGGCGGAACACCCGGCACTTCTTCTTGGTCCGGCGGATCTCCTCGAGCGCGTCCGGCTCGTAGGCGGGGGCGAAGAGGATCTCGAGCAGGATACCGGAGAGCTCCTTCACCACCTCGAGGTCCACCGTCCGGTTCAGCCCCACGATGCCACCGTAGATGGAGACGGGGTCGCAGGCCTTGGCCTTGCGCGCCGCCTCGCCCGCGCTCTGGCCGGTGGCCACCCCGCAGGGATTGGTGTGCTTGATCACCACCGCGGCCGGATCGTCGAACTCGAGCAGCAGCCCGAGCGCGGCCGACCAGTCGAGCAGGTTGTTGTACGAGAGCTCGGGACCGTGGAGCTGCGTCGCCGCGCTCAGGCCGAGCGCGCCCGCGGACGGGCGGTAGAACGCGGCCGCCTGGTGCGGGTTCTCGCCGTAGCGCAGGGTCTGGGCGAGCACGCCGTCCACCGGCAGGCGCTCGGGAAAGCCGGTCGCGGGCGCCGCCGCGGGACGTCCGGTCGCGCCCGGCTCACGCAGGTAGGCCGCGATCGCCGCGTCGTACTGGGCGGTGCGGCGGAACGCCTCGAAGGCCAGCCGGAAGCGCGTGGCGTCGGACAGGGCTCCGTCGCCGCGCCGCAGCTCCTCGAGCACGGGCGCGTACTGGCCGGGATCCGTGATCACCGCCACGTGCGCGTGGTTCTTGGCCGCGCCCCGGATCATGCTGGGCCCGCCGATGTCGATGTTCTCGATCGCCTCCCCGAGTGACACGCCCGGGCGGGCCACCGTCTGCTCGAAGGGATAGAGCGTCACCGCGACCAGGTCGATCGGCCGGATGCCGTGCCGCTCGAGCGCGGCCAGGTGCTCGGGCAGCTCGCGGCGGGCCAGGATGCCGCCGTGCACGCCGGGATGGAGCGTCTTCACGCGGCCGTCGAGCATCTCCGGGAAGCCGGTGA
>DATFUK010000064.1:0-2877 GCA_035260865.1 Candidatus Methylomirabilota bacterium
CCGCGGGCCTAGAAGCTGAGCGTGTCTCCCGGGCTGATCGGGAAGACCTGGAGCCACTGCACCTGGACCTTACTGGTCTGCGCCCAGGCGGCGTCGGGGGCGAGCGAATAGGTCAGGGCGCCGGCGGCGAGCTCGAGGAAATCTCGACGTTCCAGCTCCATGACGGCGCCCTCAGGCCTTGAGCGTCCGGGCGAAGAGGCCGGTGCAGCGCTTCCAGGCGTCCGCGGCCGCTTCCGCGTTGTAGGACGGGCGATAGTCCGCGAAGAAGCCGTGCCCCACGTTGGGGTAGACGACGACTTCCGAATCCTTGTTGGTCTGCTTCAACAGCTCGCCGAACTTCTTGGCGTCGTCCGGCGTCGGGCTCGTGTCCTTCTCGCCGTAGAGGCCCAGGAACGGCGCCTTGATGTCCTTGACCACGTCGAAGCCGGTCACCGGGTTCGGCGTGTCGGGATAGGGCCGGGCCGGCGGGCCGTACCACGCCACCGCTCCCCTGATGTCGGGGTTGGTCGCCGCCACCTGGTACACGGTGGAGCCGCCCCAGCAATGGCCGGTCACGCCCACCCGGTCCGCGCGGGCCCCTGGCCGCTTCTTGGTCCAGTCCACCGCGGCCGCGACGTCGCCGAGCACCTGCTTGCGCGGCACCGCGAACACGATCTTCAGGATGTCCGGCACGTTCGGGAGGTGGCCCACGCCGCCTTCCCGCTTGAACAGCTCGGGCGCCACCGCGTAGTAGCCGTCCTTGGCGAAGCGCCGGGTGACGTCCTTCACCCATTCGTGCACGCCCCAGATCTCCGAGATCACGATGACGATCGGCGCGTTGGTGGCGTTGGCCGGCCGGGCCTCGTACACCGGCATCTGGTAGCCGCCGATGGCGACTTCCGCGTCGCCGGCCACGATCCCCTGGGTGTCGGTCTTGATGGCCTGGCCGAGGGCCTTCTCGACGCCGACCGCGTAGCCGGCGAAGGTGGTGGCGGCGCCGGCCTTGAGCACCTGGCGCCGGGTCAAACCCGCAGCTTTCGACTTGGGCATGAGAGCCTCCTTGAATGGTTGTTGCGGTGGTATGACGCGCATGGTGACGATCCGCGAGGCGGGAGGCCAACACGCCCCCACCCGGTCGACAAGGCGCACCCCGGCATGTAGAGAACGGACCTCCGCGCACGGAAACTGCGCGGAGGCCCCGGGAGTTCCCCGACGGACCGCGTCGCGGCTACTTCGTCGCGCCGAAGCCCTTTGCCTGCTTGATCTCGGGTCGGTCCGCGTCGGCGTCCTTCCCGAGGGTCACGAGCCGTCCATAGTAGGTGCGGGCCCGGGCGCTGTCGCCGGCCAGCTCCGCGGCGCGGGCCGCGCCGTAGAGCCCCTGGAAGCGGTTGGGCTCCACCCGGTGCGAGGCCTCGAACTCCTTGAGCGCCTCCGCCGGCTGCCCGAGCTCGATCAGCATGTCGCCGAGCAGCTCCCGGGCCGGCTTGATCGGGCCGGGCGTCACCGGATGTTTCTCGCTGGTCTCCTCGGCGGCGGCGGAGGCCCGCATGAGCGACAGGGCCTCCTCGTTCCGGCCCTCGGCCCGGGCGATCCAGCCCGCCACCGCGAGCCGCTGCACCTCGCTCTGATGCGCCCAGTACGGGTTCTTGGCCGCGATCATCGCGTCGCGCAGGGCCTCGATGCGGGCGAGGTCCTCGCGGGCGCGCGCCGGATTGGCGCTGCGCGCGGCGCCGAGCCCACGCGCGAACCAGACGATGGACTCGGCCTGCGGGAAGCGATTCCAGGCGAGATCCGCGGGGGTCGGCGACAGCACCGCCGCCTCGGCCCACTGGCCCCGCTCCAGCGCGAAGCGCGCCGGGATGGCGGCGAGCGCGAACGCCCCCGCGAAGTGATCGATGTTCAGCTTGCGGGTCGCGGCGATCTCTTCCACGAGGGCCCGCGCCTCGCGATCCCGGCCGAGCTGCATGTAGGCGTACATCATGTAGTCGTAGGCGTGCAGGCCCTCGTACGAGCGGAGGCCGGTCGGCGATCCGCTGGCGGCCAGCGCGTCCGCCGCGGCCTTGGCGGAGGCGCGGTTGGTCTCGATGGACTCCTGCCAGCTCCCCACCCGGGTGAAGATGTGCGAGGGCATGTGCAGCGCGTGCGGCGCCGCCGGGGCGATGCTCGCGTAGCGCTTCGCGGCGGGCAGGCCCTTGGCCGCGATGGGCGGGAAGTCGTAGCTGTGGATCAGGTAGTGGGCCACCCCGGGATGATCGGGCTGCGCCGCGAAGACCTTCTCGAGAATGCCGGCCGCCTTCAGCTGATTGGCGTAGGTCTTGTCGTTGGGATCGAGCGTGATGTTGAGCGCGAGCGCGTAGAAGACCGCGGCCTCGCGATCGGCCGGGTAGCGCGCCGCGAGCTGCTCCATCGCCTTCTCGTAGGCCAGCGCGCGGGTGCGGTGGTCCACCCGGTCCGCGTCCTTGTAGATGGTCTCGATCGCCGCGATGTACTCGCGCTCGCGGTCGGTGCGGGCGCCCGCCGCCTTCGCCCGGTCCACCGCGGCCCCGCCTTCTTTCAGGCCGCGCGCGCTCGGGGGGGCGGCCAGCGGATTGCCGAGCCACGACATGGCCACGCCCCAGTGGGCCATCCCGCACGTGGGGTCGGCGGCCGCCACGTCGGTGAAGGCGCCGACCGCGGCGTCGAGGTGAAAGGAGTGCAGCAGGGCCACCGCGCGATCGAACTGGGGCTGGACGGCCGGCGCGCAGGACGTCGCGAACCGCACCGTGCCGAGGCGCTCGCCGGTCTTGCCCTGGGCCCGGATCGGGCCGGCGGTGGAAGTGGCGAGCCCCACGATGAGCAGCGCTCCGATGACCATTCGCATGGTGACCTCCTGGGGGGTTCTGGCGGACCCCGCCCACC
>DATFUK010000065.1:0-5641 GCA_035260865.1 Candidatus Methylomirabilota bacterium
GCCAGACCCCGCCGAAGTTGATCTGCTCGTGCGCCAGCTTGACCACCGGGGTGATCAGCGGGCACTCCGGCAGCCCCTTGAGCTGCGGGTACTCCATCGGCGCGCCGAAGCGCTTCGCGAAGGCGAGCTGCTCGTGCGGGGCGAGCTTCTGGTCCCGGAAGAAGATCACCAGGTGGTCGAGGTAGGCCTGGCGGATCTCCGCGATCACCGCGTCGTCGAGCGCGCCCGCCACGTTGACGCCGCGGATCTCGGCGCCCAGCGCCCCCGCCACCGGCTGCACCTCGATGTGTCGATATCGCCCGGCCTCGTTGCGCGGCATCACCGCCTCCTGGATTCCAGAACCCTACAGCGAGTTGAAGTGCTCGGCCATCCGCCGGCGCAGCGCCGCGTCGGGCAGCGGCCCCGCCAGCGCGCCCAGGTTGTCGGCCACGTGCCGGGGATTTCGCGTGCCCGGGATCACGCAGGTCACCGAGGGGTGCGCCACGATCCACTTGAGGAAGAACTGCGCCCAGGTTCCCGCGCCCGCCTCCTTCGCCCATTCGGGCAGCGCCCGGTCCCGCACCCGGCGGAACATCGCGCCCTCCGCGAACGGCCGGTTGACGATCACCGCGGTGCCCGCCTCCGCGGCGGCGCCGAGCAGCCGCCGCTCCGCCTCCGGCTCGGCCAGCGAGTAATTCACCTGCACGAAGTCGATGTCGCCCTTCCGGACGAGCTGCTCGAGATCGCCGTGCGCCCCCGCGTGGTAGTGGGTGATGCCGAGGTAGCGCACGCGCCCGGCCGCCTTCCAGTCGCGCAGCGTGGCCAGGTGCGTCTGCGTGTCCACCAGGTTGTGCACCTGCATGAGGTCGAGGCGCTCGACGCGCAGCTTGCGCATCGAGTCCTCCATCTGGCGGATCCCGGCCTGCTTGCCGCTCGTCCACACCTTGGTGGCCACGAAGAGCTTCGGCTGCACGCCCAGGTCCACCGCGAGCTGGCCGGTCACCTGCTCGGAGGAGCCGTACATCGGCGAGCTGTCCACCAGTCGCCCGCCGCCGTCCACGAACACCCGAAGTGTCTCCTTCGCCTGCGCGAGCTCCTTGGCGTCGCCGGCCACGTCGAACACCTGCCAGGTGCCGAGGCCCACCGCGGGCAGCGCCTCACCCGTCTTCGGGATGCGCCGCTCGAGCAGCCCCTGGCCACGTGACTCGCGGGGCATCAGGATCGCGCCCAGGAGCGCCCCGGCGGCCGCGAGAAAGGCGCGACGGGAGGCCACACTCACACGCTCCCGTCCGCCAGCTCGGCGATCAGGGCGGCGACGGCGTCGGGATGGGTCGTGGTCATGGCGTGGTTGGCCTTTTCGAGCTTCCTGATGATACCGCGCGGGGCGTGCGACGCGATCGCCTCCACGATCTTGACCATCATCGCCACGCTTCGCGTACCGTGGACACAGAGTACCGGCATGCCGAGCCCGCGCAGCGCGGCCACCGAGTACGGGTCGCGAAGCGTCGCGCGCACGTCGCCCACGTTGTGGCCGGTGTGGGCGATCAGGTACTCCCGGATCGGCGCCGGCATGTGATCGAGCGCGCCCGCGCCGAACCAGTAGTCCACCATGATCCGGGCCGCCTCGGGATCGCCGCCCTCGAAGGCCGCGCAGTAGCCGTCGAACAGCGCCTGGGCTGAGGCGAAGGCCTCCGCGTCGCCCACCGCGGCCAGCACTGGCACCGCCACCGGCTCGAACAGGGCCAGGGCCCCCGGGGTGACCCGGCCGCGCAGCGTGGTGATGAGGGCGACCGCGCCGCCGTAGGAGTGGCCGCCGAGCACGACGGGCGGGCCGGCCTCCCCGCGCAGCGACGCGATCAGCGCCACGATCAGCTCCGCCGCATACGAGCTGTCGCCCGGGCCATCGACCGGCCGCGGCGTGGTCCCGCCGTAACCCGGCAGGTTGGGCGTGATCACCCGGAAGCGTCCCGCGAGCCGCTCCGCGACCGGCTGCCACGCCCGCGACGTGCCGGGCGAGCCGTGGACGAGCACGATCAGCGGCCCTAGACCCGCGTCGTCGTACGCGACGGCGTCCGCGTCGGAGATCCGGAGTGTCGGCATCCGGCCGCTACCGCGGGCCCAGCGAGGCGGCGACCACGAGGCGATCCCCCACCCCGAGCGGCGCGCCCTCGTAAGTGCCGGCGTACTCGATCGCCTCGAAGCCCTCAGCCCCCAGGAGCCCGTCGAGCTCGTCCCGGCCCCAGCAGCGCATGGCGAAATCGTAGCTCGCGGTGATCTCGCCGGACGCGGTCGTGAGGCGGTGGCACTCCTCGATGAGCAGGCGCCGCGTGGCCGGATCGACCCGGGTGACGCTCCGGAATACGAGCGGGCCGCGCGGCGTGGTCACGCACCGCTCCGATACGGGCTGCGCGGACTTTCCGGCCACGCTCGCGTCCCAGTCGCGCACGTCGAACAGCAACGCGCCGCCCGGCCGCAGGGCGCGCGCGAACGCGCCGAAGGCCGCCGCGCGATCGGCCGGCTCGACCAGATCGTTGAGCACGCCGCGGCACACGATCGCGTCGAATCCCGCGCGGCCCGGCAGCGTCAGCAGATCGCCGGATTCGAAGCGCACACGGGCGCCGGCTTCCACGGGGCGCCGCAGCGCCTCGGCCAGCAGCTCGGGCGACCGGTCGATGCCGGTGACCACGAACCCGCGGCGCGCCAGCTCGACCGCGTAGCGCCCGGTGCCGCAGCCGGCGTCCAGCAGCGACGCGCCGGGCCCGACGCCCCGGCGCGCGAGCGCGGCGGCCATCCCGGCGCACTCCTCGGCCACCGGCCGCGCGACCAGATAGTCGTAGGCCCAGGCGAACTCCGCGTAGAACGGGCGCGGCGGCGCGACAAACGCGAAGCGGTAGTCCGGCCCGTACGGATCGTCGAAGCCCTCGAGCCCGAGCTCGCGGCGGCCCGCGTTGCTCCAGAGGCACAGCACGTCGCGCCGGCCGAAGTAGCCGACCCAGGGCTCGTGCAGGAAGACGATGGCGTGCCCCCGCTGCGCCTCCGGATGCTCGGCCCCGAAGTGGAGCGCGTCCTCGTAGGTGGGTCGCGCGAGGCCTCGGCGCGCCGCCTCGGCCAGGGCCTCTCCCGCCGTCGCCGCGCCGTCGAATCCGACGAGGACGATCTCGGCCGGACCCGCCGCGGTTCCGCGCGACGGGAAGTTCTCCGACGTCACGCAGGAGTGCGCGTAGCCGTACCCGCCGGCCTCCACGAGCTGCTCGGTGGAGCGGGGCCCGGCCCTCCTGATCCGGTAGCGCGTCACGCCGGGATTCTAGCCGGTCTCGAGCGCCAGCTCGAACGCCCCCGCGTAGCCCGGCGCGGCCGGCGTCACCACGAGCGTGAGCTGGGCGCCCGCGTTGCGGAAGATGCCGTCGCGCGCGTTGCGCAGGCGCTGCTCGCCGCGCCCCGCGTACGGCGGCTGGGCGTAGACCTGGTCGCTGAGCGCGTCGTCGAAGAAGAGCTGCGAGGTGAAGTCGTGCACCCGCCCGCCCGCCGCCGCCGACCGGATCTTGAAGTGGATGTGCACGGCCCGGCCTCGATACGCGCCGGGATAGATCGTGGTGAAGCGGGCGAGGCCATCGGCGTCCGTGGTCTGGTAGCCGCGCAGAAACTTCTTACCGAGGGTGGCCCCGCCCGGGTCCTGCACGTCCGAGTACACCCCGACCGCGTCGCAGTGCCAGAGATCCACGGTGGCGCCGGGCAGCGGCGCGCAGGCACCCCGGGTGAGCCGGGAAACGCGCAGCGCCAGCTGGAGCGGCACGCCGGGCCGCACGCTGCCGTCCGCCGGATCGGAGCGGATGTCCGAGCGGTTGAGCTTCTCGTCCACGAAGAAGGGACCCTCGGTCAGGGCGGGCCGCGCCACGCAGGTGGGCGTCCCGGCCGTCTGCGCCGCGCCGCGGCCCGCGGCCAGCGCGCTGAGCCCGCCCGCTCCCAGGAGCGCGAGGGCCTCGCGCCGTGTCAGCACCGATCCGATCGGCCGGTCGTCGTCACTCATCGCACCCTCCCCTCCATGAATAGCTCGACCGGTCCATCGTACTCACCGGAAGAGCGGGACGCACGCGGTCGCGATCTGCTCGACGTGCCGGTGACCGGTGCCGCAGCAGCCCCCCATCACGTTCAGCCACGGCAGCCGGCGCTTCAGCTCCGCGTACTCCCGGCCAACCGGATCGCCGATGTCGAGCGTTGTCCCTAGTCCCCTCGACGATCCTAGCCCGCTACGCCCCGAGACGGGGCCGGATCACACGCTCGAAGGCCTCCACCTCGGCCTCTGGCATCTCGTAGCCTCCGGCCAGGTCGTGCGCCGGGAACAGGAACACCTCCTCGACCCCGGCCTCCTCCCGCGCCTGGAGCAGACGCTCGGCGCAGCGCTCGGGCGGGCCGAAGAGGCCGAACGCGTCGGCGATGCGGCGCGCGTGATCCTCGGGAATCGCCGCGGGATCGAAGGGCTCGTGGAGCTCGAAGCCGGCCTCGGCGAGCCAGCGCAGGTTCGACGCGCTCGGATACGCGAGGAACGGCTGGCCGGGCGCGAACCAGCTCCGCACCCACGCGGGGCCCACCGCCCGATCGCCCAGGCCGAGCGTGACGACGAAGACCACCGGGAAGCCCGCGAGCGAGCGGCCGGCGCGCCGCGCGCCTTCCTCCAGGTGGCGGCGCGCGGCGCGGATCGCCGCCGGATCGAGCCCGACCATGAGAAACGCGCCGTCGGCGATCTCCCCGGCCAGCTCCGTCATGCGCGGGCCGGCGGCCAGCAGGTAGACCGGCGTGGGCGTGGCACTCCGGTTGCGGAGGCGCGTCGTGGTCGGGCCGAGCTCCACCGCCTCGCCGGCCAGCAGCCGCCGCAGCTCGCCGATGGCCTGGCGCATGACGGCCACGGATCCGCGCGGCCTCCCCATGCTGCGCGTCGAGATGAAGCCGGGCGCCACCGTGAGCAGCGCCCGGCCCGGCGCGATCTCGTCCAGGCTGTGGGCGAGGGAGGCGAGGACCAGCGGATGGCGGACCACGGGGCTCGACGTGGCCGGGAAGAGCCGCAGCCGCCGCGTCGCCTGGGCCGCGAGGCCGAGCGCCAGGTAGACGTCACGGCCGCTCGAGGGGTGATCGTGGATACCGACCCCGTCGAGGCCCGCGTCCTCGCAGCGGGCGACGAACGCGGCCAGCTCCGGCAGGGGCCGGCCGACCGGCACGCGGAGGTTGACGCGCAGGCGTGTCACCGCGCGATCACTCGAACATGGCCTGGCGCGCCGGGCGCGAGTCGAACATCTGCGTGCCCGAATGCCCGGCTCCCAGCACCTCGGCGAACACCACGTGATCGCGCCACTCGGGGAACAACCCGACGTAGCGGCGGAACTTCTCCCACCGATCGTAGCGGTTCTCGCCCTCGAGCATCGAAGGGGGCGACACGGACAGGGACCGATCCCGCTTGCTGTCGGCGGTGCCGATCAGGTAGTAGACGGTCCGGCCGAAGACGTGGGCCCGGATCTCGTCGACCGAGAGGCGGGCCGCGTATGCATTCCGCCGCTCCAGGCCGTGGCGCCAGTCGTTGTAGCCCGGCGGCGGCTGAGCGGGAGGCTCGAATCGATCCTTGCCGGAGACCGGACGCCGCTCATCGAGATACAGATACGAGGAGGGGTTG
>DATFUK010000066.1:0-16590 GCA_035260865.1 Candidatus Methylomirabilota bacterium
AGATGGTGATGCGGCGGCGGGCGGTGGCGCGGTCCCACTTGCGGGCGGGATCCTCGTCGAAGAGGAGGGCTTCGTCGGCGGGCACCGTGATCCAGGCGCCGCGCTCGATCTCGCCCTCGAGCTGGCCGGGGGCCCAGCCCGCGTAGCCGATCGCGAACAGCGACTTGCGCGGGCCCGCGCCACGGGCGATGTCGCCGAGCGCGGTGAGCACGCCGGGCGTCGGCGTCATCGCGATGTCGCCCGCGATACGCTCGGTGCCCTCCGTGGCGTACTCCGCGGTGTGCAGCAGGAAGCCCTGCCCGATCTCGACCGGCCCGCCGTAGTGCGCGCGCACGGTGCCGGTGACCCCGCGGTCGTCGCGGCCGAACTTCCGGAGCAAGGGGCCCAGCGGCATGTCCCGCACCGGGCGGTTGACCACCAGGCCCATCGCCCCGCTCGCGTCGTGCCGGACCATATAGATGACGGTGCGCGCGAAGGCGGGGGCGCGCAGGGCCTCGGTGGCCACGAGGAACTGCCCGGCGAGACCGGGCGCGGCCTGCGCGACCGCACGCGGTGGGGAGGCGGCCGCGCTCGGCGATGCCGAGCCCAAAGGCCCCGCCCCGGCCCACGCCAGCCCGGCCATCACACCGAGCACGGCGGCGGCGCGCGTCAGCAGACCGGCGGGAGGCATGGCACAGTATAGCGAATGGCCCTCCCCGCCGGGCTGCGCGCCCTCGGCCACCGGGACTTCCGCCTGTTCTGGTGCGGCCAGCTCGTCTCCCTCGTCGGCACGTGGATGCAGAGCGTCGGGCAATCGTGGCTCGTGCTCGAGCTGACGAACTCCCCGTTCCGTCTCGGCCTGATCGGCGCGCTCCAGTTCGGCCCGATCCTGCTCTTCTCGTTCCTGTCCGGGGCGATCAGCGATCGGGTGCGCAAGCGGCGCCTGCTCCTCGGCACCCAGACCGCGCTGATGGTGCAGGCCTTCACGCTGGCCGCGCTGGTCTGGAGCGGCCACGTGCAGTTCTGGCACGTGGCGGTGCTGGCCGCCCTCTATGGCCTCGCCACCACGCTCGACATGCCGTCGCGCCAGTCCTACATCGCCCACCTGGTGCCCCGCGGCGACCTCATGAACGCGATCGCGCTGAACTCGGCGGTCTTCAACGGCGCCCGCGTGGTCGGCCCCGCGGTGGCGGGCCTCCTGGTGGCGCGCTACGGCACCGCGGCCGCCTTCGTGATGAACGGGGCGAGCTTCATCGCGGTGATCGCCGCTCTCGCGGCGATCCGCACCGAGGGCGCGCCGAGCCCGCGCCGCGGCATCGGTCTCCGCGCCGAGATCGCGGAAGGCGTGCGCTACGCGGCGGGCACGCCGCGCGTCACGCTCGTGATGAGCCTGCTCGTGGTGGTGAGCCTCTTCGTGATCAACATGAACGTGCTGGTGCCCCTGATCGCCCGCGAGGTCCTGCACGAGGGGGCGCACGGCTTCGGCCTTCTGATGGCCTCGCTGGGCCTGGGCGCGATGGCGGGCGCGCTCGCGGTGGCGGCCCTCGCGGTCGGGCGCCCGCCGCTCGGGATGGTGGTGGGGCCCGCGCTGGCCGCGGCGGGCCTGCTGCTCGTGCTCTCCACCGCGCGCCACTTCGGCACGACCGCGGCGGTACTGGTGGCGCTCGGCTTCGCGCAGATCGTCTTCATGACGAGCTGCAATACCACCGTGCAGATCGCGGTTCCCGACGAGCTGCGGGGGCGCGTGATGGGTCTCTACGCGCTCGTCTTCGCGGGCATGACGCCGATCGGGGCGCTGATCATGGGTACGGTGGCCGAGCACTGGGGCGTCTCGCGCGCCTGCGCGGTGGGCGGGGGCGCCGGGCTCGTCCTGATCCTGGCGCTCACCATCGGGTGGCGGCGCCGGCATCCCGCGTCCGCGGGGCCGGTGCCGTCGGCGCCCCCCGCGGCCCCCTGACCGGCGGGCGAAGAATACTCCGCTCCGGTAAGCCTTACCGGCACCGCGGGCATCCTCCGGCCGTCCACTCGCCCGTGTTTCTCCACGTTTCCGACTCGGCACACGCCTTGCGATATCACGGAGGAAGGAGGGTCAAGCCATGATGGAAGCCATCTCGTTCTTCATCTCGCTGTTCGTGATCTCGGCCGGGGCGCTGCTGGTCACGATCGCGTCGATCCTCCACCTCGCGTGGCTCGCCGTGGTGATTCCGCTGCTGATCGCGGCCGCCGCCGCGTGCGGCCTGTACGCGCTCGGGCGCCGCGGGCCACGGCACGTGAGCCGTGCCGGTAATCGCGACACGTCCTCCAAGAAATCGCACCGGATCGCCGCGTAGCGAGCGCCCGCGCGCGCGCCGAGCATTGCGTTGCGTGGGACGAGGCTCCATAATCCGGTCTCGTTCGCCATGGACCAGTCTGCCGACGCCGAGCGACACGCGCGCCCGACCCCCGACATCACCTCGACCGCCGACACCGTGCCGGTGCGCGAGACGCATCGGTTCGACGTCCCCGCCCTCGAGCGCTACATGGCCCAGCACGTGGCGGGCTTCAAGGGGCCGGTCACGGTGGGCCAGTTCCAGGGCGGCCAGTCCAATCCGACCTATCGCCTGAGCTCCCCGAGCGGCGAGTACGTGCTGCGCCGCAAGCCCCCCGGCAAGCTCCTGCCCTCGGCCCACGCGGTGGATCGCGAGTACCGCATCATCACCGCGCTCGCTCGCACCACCGTCCCGGTGCCGCGCACCTACGCGCTCTGCGAGGACGACGCGGTGATCGGCACCGCGTTCTTCATCATGGAATGGGTGTCGGGACGGGTCATGGCCGATCCGCTGCTCCCCGGGGTGAGCCGGGCGGATCGTGGGCGCATCTACGACTCGATGAATGAGGTGCTCGCCCGGCTGCATACCGTGGATCTCGCGGCCACCGGGCTCACCGACTACGGGCGGCCGGGCAGCTACTTCGCCCGCCAGATCCACCGCTGGACGACCCAGTACCGCGCCTCGGAGACCGAGCGCATCGAGGCCATGGAGCGGCTGATCCCGTGGCTGCCCGAGCACGTGCCCGCGGAGGAGCCGCCCACGGTGGTCCACGGGGACTTCCGGCCCGGCAATCTGATCGTCCACCCGACGGAGCCTCGGGTGGTGGCGGTGCTCGACTGGGAGCTCTCCACGCTCGGCAGCCCGCTGGCCGACCTCGCCTACAACTGCATGCCGTACCGGCTCCTGCCCAGCACGCTGGGTGGCGTGCTCGGGGCCGACCTGGACGAGCTGGGGCTGCCGACGGAAGTGGACTACGTGGCGACCTACTGCCGGCGCACCGGGCGCGCGCGCATCACCGACTGGGAGTTCTACCTGGCCTTCGCCATGTTCCGCCTGGCCGCCATCGCCCAGGGGATCATGGGCCGCGTGATCGCGGGCACCGCCAACGATCCCAACGCGCGCTCGCGCGGGGAGCGGGCGCGGCCCCTGGCCGAGGCGGGCTGGGAGACGGTCAGTCAGGCTGCTGGCTGAAGCCGACTCGCCCCACGACCGGCAGCTTCAGCGCCGGCCGCTTGACGTCCACCCCGAAGGTCAGGCTCAGCACGTTCAGCTCGACCCCCTCCTCCACGCCGGCCAGCACGCCCAGAAGGCCGAAGAGTGAGACCTGGACGCCGGTGCCGCTCGGGCTCATGGCGACCGGCCGGCCGCCCGGGATGAAGTCCTTGCCGATGGCGGTGGCGGGCAGGTCCAGGCGCAGCTCCGGGACGGCTCGCCCCAGGTAGGCGGTGAAGGTATTGCTGTTGGGCCCTGGCCACGTGCGGTAGCTGGTCGGGTAGGGGTAGGCTTCGACCGCGGCCTGGATCCGGGAGATCAGCTCGTCCACGCCGTCGCCTCGCCGGTCCACCAGGCGCTCGGGCCGCGATCCGAACCAGTAGTTGTCTGGCCCGCTCCGGTTCACCCGCACCGCCGGGGCCCCGTTCCCGACGCCCCAACCCATGACCTCGTAACGGGTATAGGCCGGCGCGCCGCTCGGTTTCAAAGCAATCCAGGTGTGGACCGCCATCACGCCCCGCCACCCCACCGTCCGGGCGGCATAGATCTGGATGACGGCGTCGGGGGTGGCGGCGGGATCCGGAGCCTGCCCGGACGAGTCGCGCCTGAGCTCCCACCAGCTCTGCCCGGCCCGCTCGAACACCGCGCAGCCCCCGGCCAGCAGCAGGAGGAGGGCCCCGAGCGTGGCCCCCCAGGCCAGGCGGGTTACCGCGGCGTGTAGCGGAAGGGAGCCCAGCCCATCCCCTCGATCGGCTTCGGGGTGTAGGGGGCGGGGCGGGGGGCCGCCGGGGCGGCCTTCGCAGCGGTGCTCTTGGCGGGCGCCTTGGCGGCCGGCTTCTTGGTCGGCTTGGCCTTGGCGCGCGCGGGCGACGCCTTCGTCTTCTTCTTGGGAGCGCTCTTGCTTTTCATGCGGCCGAATCTACCTCAATGCTCTCGTCGCGGTCAATGCGTCGCGTACACTTCACGCCCACGGAGGAAATCTCATGCGACTGACGAAAGCGCAGGCGAAGCTGATCCAGTGGGAGCGCGTGGCGCGGGTCGCCACCGTGGGCGCGGCGGGCATGCCGCACCTCGTGCCGGTCTGCCAGATCCTCGTCGGCGGCAAGATCTACTTCGCGTCGGGGAAGAAGGGGCGCAAGGTGCTCAACCTCCGCGCCAACCCGAAGCTCGCCCTGACCGTGGATCTCTACTCGGACGACTGGGACCAGATCCAGGGCGTGATGGTGCAGGGCCCGGCGCGGGTGATCGAGCGGGGCCCGCGCTTCCGCGGCCTGCGCCGCCGGCTCTACGCAAAATATCCGCAGTACCCGCGCGAGGCCGCGCTCGGCGAGTCGGACTCGGTGATCGTGGAGCTGACGCCGACCCACGCCTTCTCCTGGTAATCCTTACACGCCGCCGTGTAATTCCTCCTAGTCCCGTCGCCGCGTACGAGGGGCAAACGCCTCGTGAGCGCGCGATTGCCTCCGCCGCGGAGCCGCCGCGGTGGCATGTGGGTTGCCCTGAACTTTCCCGCGAGTCACAGCGTTACACCCACGAGCAAGGAGGCGGCAGATGAGGACGGCGGTGAACCAGCGGCTCACGGGCTTCGTCATGGTGCTGGCGCTGACGCTGACGACGGCGCCGGCGGCGATGGCCGACGACACCAAGGCCAGGCAGGGCGCGCAGCAGGTGGAGAGCGGCGCCAAGCAGATCGGCCAGGGCGTGCAGGACACCGCCAAGGGCATCGGCCAGACCGTGGTGGGGGGCGCCGAGACGGCGGGGCAGAAGATCAAGGAGGCGGGACGGGCGGCCGAGCCGGACGCCAAATCGGCCTGGACCAAGACCAAGGAAGGGGCCGTGTCGTTCGGCCACGGCGTGAAGAATTTCTTCACGAACCTGTTCGACTAACCAGCGGCAAGCAAACCTCAATAACCAAATCTCAACGTAGAGAGAGGAGCAACTCGATATGAAGACCCGTGTGATGTCTCTCGTGACCGCGACGGTGTTCGCGCTCGGCGTGGCCGGTGCGGCGATGGCTCAGACCCCGACCACCCCGACGACTCCGGCCCCCGCGCCCGCGCAGACCGCGCCGCCCGCGAAGGGCGGCGACATGCAGATGGAGAAGAAGGACAAGAAGGCGGCCGACAAGAGGCACGCCAAGAAGAAGCACGCGGCCAAGAAGGACGGCGACATGAAGACGGCGCCCGAGACCAAGGCTCCCGAGACGAAGGCGCCCGAAGTCAAGAAGTAGGCTCGAGAAGCAGGTAGTGTCCAGCCGCGCGAGGGATCGCGCGTTCACATAGGCGCGGCGGCGCGGGGGGAGCACCCCCGCGCCGCCTGCTCCCCCTCCCTTCTTCTCTCTCCCCTTCGGGGAGGAATCAGGCTGAAGGCTCTCGCAGTTTCCCCTTCAGGATCTTCCCGGTCGCGCTCTTCGGCAGCTCGTCCACGATCGTGATCCGCCGCGGATACTTGTAGCCGGCCAACCGCGCGCGACAGAACGCGATCAGCTCGTCCGGATCGGCCGCGGCGCGCGACCGCAACGTCACGAACGCGGCGACCTCCTCGCCGAGCTCCGCGTGCGCGACGCCGACCACCGCCGCCTCGGCCACCGCGGGATGGCCGAGCAGCGCCGTCTCCACCTCGCCGGGCACCACCGAGTAGCCGCCGCGCAGGATCAGCTCGCGCTTGCGGCCCACGATGCTCACGTAGCCGCCGGGCGAGATCGTGGCGAGATCGCCGGTCTTGAACCAGCCGCCGTCGAGGACCGCGGCGGTCTCCTCGGGCGCGCGCAGGTAGCCGTCCATCGCGGCGGGCGAGCGGATCCACAGCTCGTCGGCGACCAGGCGCAGCTCGACGCCCGGCACCGCGCGGCCGATCGCGTCCGGCAGATCGGTCGCCTCGCCGGCCAGGTACGAGATGGGCCGGAACAGCTCGGTCATCCCGTAGCCGCGCACGATGCGCACCCCGGTGCGCCGCCGCCACTCGCGGGCCAGCGGCCACGGGCAGGGCGCCGCGCCGGAGACGGCGAGGCGCAGGCTCGTGACGTCCGCGCCGTCCAGCGCGGGCGACTCGAGGATGCGCGCGAACATCGTGGCCACGCCGGGGAACACGGTCACCCGGTGCTGATCAATCGTCTTGAGAGTCTCCTCGGGCGTGAAGCGCTCCTGCAGCACCACGGTGACGCCGGCCAGCAGCGGGGCCAGCAGCGCCCCGTTGAGACCGAACGAGTGGGCGAGCGGCAGCGCGGCCAGCACGCGATCGTCCGGGGCGAGCGCCATCACCGGGCCGGCCCAGGATTCGTTGGCGACGGCGAGCGCGGCGTGGGAGAGCACCGCGCCCTTGGGCTGCCCGGTGCTGCCCGACGTATAGAGGATGATGCCGGGCGCGGCGGCGTCCGCGATCCCCCGCGTCGCGGCGCCGTTCTCGGCGGGCGCGGTGTCCACCACCGCCTTCGGGGCCAGGTGGCCGAGGATGCGCTCGCGCTCGTCGGCGGCCAGCAGCGGGTTGAGCGGCGCCACCGTCGCGCCGAGCGCGAGGCCGCCCCAGAGCGCGGCGACGAGGCCCCACGTGTTGGGCAGGAGCAGCGCGACCACGTCGCCCGCGCCCACGCCCTGGCGCGCGAGCCGCCGGGCCATGCCGGCCGCGCGCGTCTCGAGCGCGCGCCAGCTGAGCGCGCCGCCGTCCCAGACCAGCGCGGGATGCTCGGGCCGCCGGCGCGCGGCGTCGGCGAGCAGCGCGGCGACGTTCGGCGTCGGCTCGGTCGTCACGAGGCGGGAGCGGCCGCTACTCCAGGTAGTCCTTCAGGTCGAGGCGCTTCCACACCGCGGGCGGCACGCGGTGGCGCGGGGTGTAGCCGGCCAGCGAGGGCTTGGCGGTCGCGTCCACGCCCCACTTGCCCGAGTAGCCGTCCTCGCGGGACGAGGGGTCGAGGTCGGAGCCGCGCGCGTTGCTGATGATCGTGATGTCGCGGTCGGGCTGGCAGCGGGTGGCGATGGCCCACGTGACCTGGCGGTCGTCGAAGATGTTGACGTCCTCGTCCACCACCACCACGCGCTTCATGTAGAGGTCGGCGCCCAGCACGGACAGGATCGCGTTCTTGGCCTGGCCGATCAGCCGCTGCTCGATGGAGACGTAGCAGGTGAAGGGCGCGGGCACGCGCACCGCCTTCACCGAGGGCACCATGGCGCGGACCGCGCGGTAGAGGTTGGCCTCCATCGGGATCGTGGAGAGCAGCATGTGGTCGAGGTGGGCCACCGTGATGTCCTGGAAGTAGGCGCCCCGGCGGTGGGTGATGGCCTTGACCTGCACCACCTCGCGGGGGCGCTCGCCCAGGCTGTAGCCGGTGAACTCGCCGAAGGGGCCCTCGGGCGTCCGCGCGCCGGGCAGGATCTCCGCCTCGATGATCATCTCGGCGTGGGCGGGGGCCAGCACGTCGGAGGTCTGGCACTTGACCAGCTCGAGGGGCTCGCGCAGGAGCGCGCCCATGATCGCGCGCTCGTCCTCGTCGATGGAGCCGATGGCGAGCGCGCCCAGCGCGATGGCCGGGTGCACCCCGATGGCGAAGGCCACCGGCAGCGGCCGGCCGAGCGACTCCGCGATGCGCTGGAACTCCCAGAGGTGCTTGCCCGCGGTCAGGTGGATCGAGGTGCGGTCCCGTCCCTGGATCATCAGGCGGTTGTAGGCGCAGTTCCACGTCTCGCTCGACGGGTCCTTTGCGAACGAGATCGCGGAGGTGAGATAGGCGCCCGCGTCGCCCTCGTGGTGCAGGAGCTGCGGCAGGTCGTAGAGATTGACGCGGTCGCCGGTGAGCACCACGTCCTGGCAGGGCCCGCTCGCGACGACCCGCGGCGGGATGGGCCTGTCCATCGCGCGCAGATAGGTCGCCAGCATGTCCTCGGGCGCCGCGCCCATGGCGAGGGCCAGGCGCGCGCGGCTCGCGTGCAGGTTGGTCAGCACCGGGAACTGGGTGCCGCGCACCCGCTCGCAGATCAGGACCGGGCGTCGGCGCCCCTCGCGCTCGAGCTTCACGACCAGCGCGGTGATCTCGTAGGCCGGGTCCAGCTCCCGGGAGACCACCACCAGGTCCTCCGGCTTACTCCGCTTGATTTCGTCGAGATATCCGGGAAGGCTCTGCGCCATGTCGCGTCCCTCTGGTTCGGGTGTTGGAGCCACGAGCGAGCGATGGATTGCTCGGGCAGCATAGCATGAGGCTCACGACTAGACCGGCCAGGTCTCCTGGCGCCAGCCCATATCCCAGAACATCCACTCGTAGCGGCTGGTGGTGACGAAGTGCCGCCGCATGCTCTCGCGCTCGTGGTCGCGCAGGCCCTCGGCCAGCGCGTCGGTGCACGCGAGCACGTCGCGCACCACCGCGCCGAACTCCTCGGAGGCGTAGGTGCCGATCCAGCGCGAATAGAGCGGATCGCGCGAGCCCACGCGCTCGAGGTTCTTGCCCACCTCCCAGTAGATCCAGTAGCAGGGCAGGAGCGCGGCGACCGACTCGTGGAAGGGCCCCGCGTGCGCGGTGGCCAGCAGGTACGAGGTATAGGCCTGGTTGGTGGGGGCGAGCGGCGTGGCCGAGACGGCCGCGGGGGAGAGCCCGAACTCCTTGAAGAAGGACTCGTGCAGCGTCTTCTCCACCTTGAGCGCGCCGGCCGCGTGCTCGGTGAACATGATGATCCAGTCCTCGCGCGGGGCGCGGGCCGCGGCCAGGGCGAGCGCGCGGGCGAAGTCGCGCAGGTAGAGCGCGTCCTGCACCGCGTAGAATCGGAAGGCCTCGCGCGGGAGCGAGCCGTCGGTGAGCCCACGCAGGAACGGATGCGCGAGGATCGTCGCGTAGATCGGCTCGATGGCCCGCCAGAGCGTCGTGGTGAACGGCACGCCGAGAGCATACTACGCGCCCGCCGGCCCGCGGCCAGCCGTGTATACTCGACGGCGCCATGGACCATCACCTCGACGACGCGCAGATCCACCAGGAGTGGAACAACGCGCTGCCCCCGCGGCTCACGATCGATCCCGGCGACACGGTCGTGTTCGACTGCCGCGACGCGGCGAACCGCTACTACACCCCGCGCTCCACCCACGACGACGTGATGGGGCGCGGCCCCTTTCGGGGCCATCCGCTCACCGGGCCGGTGCGGGTCAGGGGCGCTCAGCCCGGGGACGTGCTGGTGGTCGAGATCCTCGAGGTGAAGCCGGCCGAGTTCGGCTGGACCGCCATCCGCCCCGGCCGCGGGCTCCTGCCCGAGGCCGACTTCGGCAAGCCCTACCTGCAGATCTGGGACCTCGCCGACGGCCGCTTCGCGCGCGCGGGGAACCGCATCGCGGTGCCGCTCGATCCGTTTCCGGGGGTGATGGGCACCGCGCTCGACGAGCCGGGCGGGCACAGCACGATGCCGCCCCGCAAGAACGGCGGCAACATGGACATCAAGCAGCTCACCGGCGGCTCCACCCTCTACCTGCCGGTGTGGATGGACGGCGCGCTGTTCAGCGTGGGCGACACCCACGCGATCCAGGGCGACGGTGAGGTCTGCGTCACCGCGGTGGAGATGAGCGGCCGGGTCACCGCGCGCTTCGGCCTGCAGAAGGGGCGGGGGCTCGCCGAGCCGCAGCTCCGCACCACCCGCGCGCCCTCCGCGGCCGCGCCCGCGGGCTCGTGGTTCGCGACCACCGCGAACGGGCCCGATCTCTTCGCGGCCTCCCAGCAGGCGGTGCGCTACATGATCGACCACCTGGTGCGGGAGCGCGGCCTCTCGCGCGAGCAGGCCTACATCCTGTGCAGCGTCACGGTGGACCTCAAGATCAGCGAGATCGTGGATGCGCCCAACTGGATCGTCTCCGCGTTCCTGCCCGAAGGCGTCTTTGTCTGATTTGACGCGGCTGTGACAATCCGCCTCGGGACGGGAGCATGCTCAAGCGTCCGATGAGACCCCGGTTCGGTCGGGTCGTGCTGAACGATATCCCCGCGCCTCCGGGCGTCGGCCCAACCGCGGCGGCCGAGAGCCTCCAGCGCGCGGTGCTCTCGGCGATCGCCGCGCACACGCGGGCCGACGGGCGCCTCGACTACGCGCGGCTGCGCGCGTCGTCCGAGTGGGCCGCCGCCACCGCGCGCGCGGGCTCGCTCCAGGGGGTGAGCCTGGGCGACCTCAACGGGCGGCAGCCCCGGCTCGCGTTCTGGATCAACGTGTACAACGCGCTCGTCTTTCACGGGATCGTGGCGGTGGGCATCCGGCGCAGCGTGTGGGAGCTGCGCGGCTTCTACCGCCGCGTCTGTTATCGCGTCGGCGGCTTCGTGCTGAGCGCCGACGACGTCGAGCACGGCATCCTGCGCGGCAACGCCCGTCACGGCTGGCTGCGTCGGCGGCGCTTCGGCGCGCGCGATTCGCGCCTGGCCCTCGCGGTGTACCCGGTGGACCCGCGCATCCACTTCGCGATCACTTGCGGCGCCCAGTCCTGCCCGCCGGTGGGCGCCTATCGGGCCGCCGCGCTGGACCAGCAGCTCGATCTGGCCGCGCGCAACTTCCTGAATCAGGCGGTGGCGGTGGACGGGCAGGGCCGCGTCACCTGCTCCCGGATCCTCCAGTGGTACGCGGCGGACTTCGAGGCCGCGGGCGGGCTCGGCCCCTTCCTCGCGCGCTATCTCGACGCGGGTTCCGCGCGCGACGCGGTCGCCGGGCGCGGGCGCCCGTGCGACGCCTACCGGCCGTACGACTGGGCGCTGCAGCACGAGCCCGCCGAATGACCCGGCGGGCCGTCGCCACCGACACGCCCGCCGGTCGGGCTCCCATCGCCCCGTTCGTCGGGCTCTCCACGCTCTGGGTGCAGATCACCGGGACGTGGTGCAACCTCGAGTGCCGCCACTGCATCAACGCGAGCGGTCCGAAGTCGCCCTGGCTCAAGCCGCTCGATGCGGCGACCATCGGGCGCGCCATCCGCGCCGCCGAGGCGGCGGGGGTGAAGGAGATCTACTTCACGGGTGGCGAGCCGTTCCTGCACGGGGAGATCCTCCCGCTGCTCGAGCTGGCGCTCGGCGCGGCCCCCACCACCGTGCTCACCAACGGGACCTTGATCGGGCCGGAGGTGGCCGACGCCCTCGCCGCGCTGGCCGCGCGGGTGCCGTACTCGCTCGAGCTGCGGGTGAGCCTCGACGATACGGATGAGGAGAAGAACGATCGCATCCGCGGCGCGGGCGCGTGGGCGAAGGCGGTGGAGGCGGTCCGGCTCCTGCGCGAGCGGGGCCTGCTGCCCATCGTGACCGCCACCGAGATCACGCGCGACGAGCATCCGCCCGGCTCCGGCATGTACGAGCGCTTCCGCGATTTCCTGCACGCGCAGGGGGTGGCGCGGCCCCGGGTGAAGATCATGCCGGTGTTCGGGCTCGGCCGCCAGCCGGCGGGCGCGGCGGAGCCGCTCACCGAGGAGGATCTGGAAGGCTTCGACCGCTCGGTGTTGCAGTGCGCGGACGCGCGGGTGGTGGCGGCGGGCGGGGTCTACGCCTGCCCGATCCTGGCCGGGCTCGAGGGCGCGCGTCTCTCCACCGGGAGCCTCGAGGAGTCGTTCCGGCCCGCGCCCCTCTATCATCCGGCGTGCGTGACGTGTCGCCAGACCGGGATGACGTGTCGGAACAGCTAGGCGAGTACCGGCGCATCGCGGTGTTCGGGGGCGTGTACAACAACGCGCTCGCCCTCGAGGCGCTGCTCGCGGACGCCCGCACCCGCGACGTGGAAGCGGTGTTCTGTCTGGGCGACATGGGCGGCTTCGGCCCGCACCCCGATCGGGTGTTCCCGCTGCTGCGCGAGCACGGCGTCCTGGCGATCCAGGGTAACTACGACGAGTCGCTCGCCTCCGGCCGCTCCGATTGCGGCTGCGGCTACACCGATCCGCGCGATAACCACTACGCGGCGATCAGCTACCGCTACACGTTCGAACACACCTCGACCGAGAACAAGACGTGGCTCGGCGCGCTGCCGCGCCACCGGCGGCTCAAGCTGGGCCCGCACCGCGTGCTGATGTGCCACGGCTCGCCGCGGGTGGTGAACGAGTTCCTGTGGGAGTCGGCCACCCCGAACGGCCTGCTGCGTCACCTGATGGGTCGCGCGGAGGCCGACGTGATGCTGTGCACCCACACCGGCATGAAGTGGCACCGCGCTCTGCCCGACGCTCGCCACGCGGTGAACGTGGGGGTGATCGGGCGGCCCGAGAACGACGGCCGCACCGGCGTCTGGTACACGGTGGTGACCGCGGCGCCCGATCTCCAGGTGGAGTTCGTGCCGCTCGCCTACGATCACGAGACGCTCGCCCGCGAGATGGACCGGGAAGGGCTCCCGCCCGAGTTCGCGGAGACGATCCGCACCGGGTGGTGGACGACCTGCCTCGAGAACCTGCCCGCCCGCGAGCGCGCCCGGGGCAAGTACTGAGCAGGCGGCTGCTGGTCGTCACGCTGATCGCCCTGGCGCTGGCGGTGATCCTCGTCCGCGTCCTCGGGCTCACCGACGTGGTCCGCCTCGAGAACCTGGGCCGGCTGCGCGAGCGGATCGACGGCCTCGGCGCGTGGGCGCCGGTGGTCTTCATCGTGGGCTACGTGGCCGCGGTGGTAGCCTTCGTGCCCGCGCTGCCGCTCACCATCCTGGCCGGCCTGGTCTTCGGGACGGCCTGGGGCACGGTCTACGTGGCGATCGCGGCCACCACCGGCGCGTGCCTGTCCTTCCTGATCGCCCGTTACGCGGCCCGCGCGGCGGTGGCGCGCTGGATGGCCGGCCATCCCGCGCTCGAGCGGATGGATCGCGCGGTCGCGCGCCACGGCTTCCGCATCGTGATGATCACGCGGCTGGTGCCGATCTTCCCGTTCAACCTGCAGAACTATGCCTACGGGCTCACCTCGATCGGCTTCGGATCGTACGCGGTGACCTCGTTCCTCTGCATGCTGCCGGGCACGCTGGCCTTCACCGCGGCGGCGGGGGCGGTGGTGGCGGGCGCGTGGGACGCGCGGCGCATGCTGCTCCTGCTGGCCCTGGCCGGAGTCCTGCTCGTCGCGCTCTCGCTCCTGCCGCGCTGGCTGCGCGGGCGCAGCGCCGCGCTCGACGACCTGCTGCACACGCGATGACGGCCCCGCGCGCCGGCCTCGCGCGCCTGGGCGGCGCGCTGCTTGCGCTGCTGCTCACCGCCGGCGCGGGCCGCGCGGCCGAGCCGCTCCGGCTCGGCGACTTCGCCCCGCCCGCGGATCCGACCGCGGCCCCGGCGGGCTGGGAGCCGCTCACCTTCCCGCGGGTGTCGCGCCACACCCGGTACGCGGTGGTGCTGGACGGCGAGCGGTGGGTGCTGCGCGCGGAGAGCGACGCGGCGGCCTCCGGGCTCTACCACCCGCTCGACCTCGACCCCAAGGTCTACCGCGTGCTCTCGTGGCGCTGGAAGGTGGACCACGTGCTGGCGACGTCCGACCCGCGCCGCAAGCAGGGCGACGACTACGCCGCGCGCGTCTACGTGGCCTTCCGCTACGATCCGGCCACCGCCTCGGTCTGGGAGCGCTCCCGTTTCGGCGCGTACCGGCTCTTCTACGGCCGCTACCCGCCCGGGCTCGCGCTCAACTACGTGTGGGAGAGCCGGCTGCCGGTGGGCACCGTGCTCGCCAACGCCTACACCGCGCGGGCCCGGATGGTGGTGGCGCGCAGCGGGGCCGCGGAGGCGGGGCGCTGGGTGACCGAGACCCGGGACATCTACGAGGACTATCGCCGGATCGTGGGCGGCGAGCCGCCCCGCATCGTGGGCATCGCGGTGATGACCGATACCGACGACACCGGCGAGCGGGCCGTCGCCTACTACGACGCGCTCACGATCGGCCCGGGCCGATGAGGCTCGCCATCGTCATTCCCGCGCTGAACGAGGCGGCGAACCTCGCGAGCCTCCTCCCGGATCTCGCGCGCGACTGCCCGGGCGCGGAGGTCGTGGTGGTGGACGGCGGCAGTCGCGACGCCACCGCGGCGGTGGTGGCGCGCACGCCGGGCGACCGGCTCCTCGCGAGCGCGCGCGGCCGAGCGCTGCAGATGAACCACGGGGCGCGGGAGGCGGGCGGCGACACGCTGCTGTTCCTGCACGCCGACACGCGCCTGCCCGGCGGGGCGGCGGCCGCCATCGAGTCCGCGCTCGCCGAGCCCGGGGTGGTGGGCGGCCGCTTCGACGTGCGCTTCGACAACGAGCGCGCGCTCTTCCGGGTGATCGCCTGGTTCATGAACGCGCGCTCCCGGGCCTCCGGCATCTGCACCGGCGATCAGGCGATCTTCGTGCGCCGCGCCGATTTCGAGGCGATCGGCGGCTACCCCGAGATCCCGCTGATGGAGGACATCGAGCTGAGCCGCCGGCTGAAGCGCCGCGGGCGGCTGCGGGCGCTCCGCCTGCGCGTCACCACCTCCGCCCGCAAGTGGGAGCGGGAGGGCCCCCTGCGCACGGTCGGGCTCATGTGGGCCCTCCGCCTCCTGCACTTCTGCGGGGTGGCCCCCGCGCGGCTCCACCGCTGGTACTATTGACTCCGTATTCACAGCCGGCGGCCCAGGAGGTGCGGCGATGCGCTTTTCCGGAGTCTGGTTACCCGTCATCACCCCGTTCAAGGACGGCGAGGTGGACCATGCGAGCTACG
Source organism: Candidatus Methylomirabilota bacterium (assembly GCA_035260865.1). Lineage (GTDB taxonomy): Bacteria > Methylomirabilota > Methylomirabilia > Rokubacteriales > CSP1-6 > CAMLFJ01. The sequence goes on from DATFUK010000066.1 coordinate 15,109, forward strand.
AGCGCCTGGTCGATCGCTACGTGCGCGCCGGGATCGCCGGGATCATCCCGCTCGGCACCACCGGCGAGAGCCCGACCATCGACGAGGCGGAGACCGAGGCGCTGGTGGAGCACACCGTAACCACCGTCGCGGGCCGGGTGCCGATCCTGGTCGGGGTCGGCGGCAACGACACGCGAAAGGTCGTGAAGGCGGTGAAGCGGCTGCAGAAGCACGCGGTGCAGGGTGTCCTCTCGGTCTGCCCCTACTACAACCGGCCGAGCCAGGACGGCATGCGCGAGCATTTCACCCGCGTGGCCGAGGCCACCGACCGGCCGATCCTGATCTACAACATTCCCTATCGGACCGGCGTGAATCTCACCAACGAGACCCTGCTCGCCCTCGCCGCGTTGCCCAACATCGCGGGGGTGAAGGACTCGTCCGGCAACATCGCCCAGTCGCTCGACTTGCTGCGCCAGCGCCCGCCCGGCTTCGCGGTGCTGACCGGGGAGGACGCGTTCTTCTACACCATGCTGGCCCACGGGGGCGACGGTGGGATCCTCGCCTCCGCGCACGTCGAGACCGCGACGTTCCTGTCGGTGTACGAGCGCATGGCGGCGAACGACCACCAGGGCGCGCTCAAGGCCTGGTCGCGGCTCGAGCCGATGGTGCCGCTGCTCTTCAAGGAGCCGAACCCGGTTCCGATCAAGCACTGCCTCTGGCGGCAGGGCCTGATCGCCTCGGCGGAGTGCCGGCTCCCGCTCACGGGCGTCTCGGACGCGCTGGCGAAGGACCTCGATCGACTGGTATCAACGGAGGAGCGCAGAGCATGACCGACAAGACGGACGAGCAGGTCGTCGAGACCGCCACCGGGCTGGGCTACGTGGACCTGGTCCAGGGCTCCGGCGCCCAGCCCAAGACCGGTGATACGGTGAGCGTGCACTACACCGGCTGGCTCAAGAGCGGCGCCAAGTTCGACAGCTCGGTGGACCGCGGCACCCCGTTCGAGTTCCCGGTGGGCAAGGGCCGCGTCATTAAGGGCTGGGACGAGGGCGTCATCTCCATGAAAGTGGGGGGCAAGCGCAAGCTGATCATCCCCGCGCACCTGGGCTACGGCGCCCAGGGGGCGGGCGGCGTCATCCCGCCCGGGGCGACGCTGATCTTCGAGGTCGAGCTGCTGGGGATTCGCTAGAAGCTCACCCGTTACCCATTCGGCAAGGAGGGCACTTCATGAAGCGATTGATCGTGCTGCTCGTCGCGGTCCTGTTCTCGGCCGGCCTGCTGGCCACCCCCGGCGCCTGGGCCCAGGCCCCCAAGGCCCCGCCCGCCCCGGCCAAGAGCGACACCAAGGCCATGGGTCACGATCCGATCGACCTCAACACGGCCAGCGAGGCCGATCTCAAGATGATCCCGGGCATCGGCGACGCCTATGCCAAGAAGATCGTCCAGAACCGGCCCTACAAGCGGAAGGACGAGCTGGTGCAGAAGAAGGTCGTGCCCCAGGGC
>DATFUK010000067.1:0-3462 GCA_035260865.1 Candidatus Methylomirabilota bacterium
CACCGACTCGAAGGCGTCGAGCACGCGCTCGAGGCTCTTCTCCCGATCGAGCCGCCCGGTGTAGAGGCAGATCAGCCCGTCGGCGGGCAGGCCCAGGCGATGGCGGGCACGCTCCCGGCTGGCCGGGCTGAAGAGATCGAGGTCCACCCCGGTGGGGATCACCGCGACCGGCGCGGCCACGCCCCGCCGCCGCAGGGTGTCGGCCACGTGCTCGGAGGGCGCGACCACCAGGTCCGCGGAGTCGGCGAAGCGGCAGGCCAGCCGCACCGCGAGGCTCCGCACCAGCCGGGGCGGCAGCGGCACGTAGTGCGCGTACTTCTCGTAGCGCGTGTGATAGGTGAACACGAGCGGGCGCCGCTGGCTCCGGGCCAGGCGCCGGCCGGTCAGGCCCAGCAGGAACGGATGGTGGACGTGGACGACGTCGAGGTCGAGCGCGCGGGCGACCCGGCCGAGGCGCCGCGAGACGGGCAGCGGCAGCGAGAAGCCCGGATAGGTCGGCGCGGGAATCGAGGGATACCGGAAGACGTAGGGCGGATCCGCCTGCGGCGGCTGGGACGCCGGCGCGAAGATCCAGGTCCGGTGGCCGAGCGCCTCAAGCCCCTGCCGCAAGGTCTCGACGGCCGTCGCGACCCCGCCGCGGAACGGCAGGTAGTTGTTGGTGAACAGCCCGACCCGCATCCACTACTCGTCCGGGCTCTTCGGGTCCTTGCCGCGCTCGATCCGATCGAAGTCGCCCGGCTTGAGCGACTCGAGCCATTCCTTGATCTTGGCCTGGTCGTCGCCCTTGCCGGTGCCGATCTCGGTCTCCTTGGCGACCTCGACGCTGCGGGCCTTCTGGACCACGTCCTCCTCCACGAAGATCGGCGCGCCCACCCGCAGGGCCAGCGCGATCGCGTCGGACGGCCGCGAGTCCACCGTGATGTCGGCGCTGCCCAGGCGGAGGTGGATGACCGCGTAGAAGGTGTTGTCGCGGAGGTCGTTGACCACGATCTTCTGCACCCGCGCGTCGACCGACTCCAGGATGTTCTTGATCAGGTCGTGCGTCATGGGCCGGGGCGTGGAGATCTTCTCCAGCTCGAGCGCGATGGCGTTGGCCTCGAAGAGGCCCACCCAGATGGGCAGGGAGCGCTTCTCCTCCTCGTCGCGGAGGATGATCATGGGCATGTTGGAGAGCGGATCGAGCGCGAGTCCCTTCACTTTCATCTCCAGCCACATGGTGCGCCTCCTAGGCCTCTAGCTCCCCACGAAGGCTGTGCGGCAGCGCGCGGACGACGCGCACCGGCACCACGCGGCCCAGCAGGTCGCGACCCCGGGGATCGAAGTTCACCACTCGATTGCAGCGGGTGCGCCCGGCCGCCTCGCCCGCGTTCTTGCGCGAGACCCCGTCGACCAGGACCGGGAGCGTACGGCCTTCGAGACGCTGGCTGCGCGCGGCACCCACCCGGGTCGCGACGTCCAGGATTCGGCGGTTGCGGTCGGCCTTGACCTCTTCCGGCACCTGATCGTCCATCTCCGCCGCGGGCGTGCCCGGCCGGCGGGAGTAGCGGAAGGCGAACACGTTGTCGTAGCCGACCCGCTCGACCATCTCCTCCGTCCGCGCGAAGTCGTCCTCGGTCTCGCCGGGAAAACCCACGATGAGATCGGTGGAGAGCGCGAGGTCCGGCACCGTCTCCTGCAGCTCCGCGATCAGCTCGAGGTAGCGGGCGCGGGTGTAGCCGCGGTTCATCCGGTCGAGCACGCGGTCCGAGCCCGACTGCAGCGGCAGGTGCAGGTACTCGCAGACCTTGGGCACGTCGCGGAGCGCGCGGATGAGCCGGGGCGTGAGGTTGTAGGGGTTCGACGTCGTGAAGCGGATGCGCTCGATGCCGTCGATGTCGTTGATGCGCTCGAGCAGGGCGGCCAGATCGGTGGGCGGATCGAGATCGCGCCCGTAGGCGTTCACGGTCTGGCCGAGCAGGGTGACCTCGCGGCAGCCCGCGGCCGCGAGCCCGCGAATCTCCTCGACGATGACCTCGGGCGCGTGGCTGCGCTCCCGGCCGCGGGTGGTGGGCACGACGCAGAACGTGCAGTGCTTCTCGCAGCCCTCCATCACGGTGACGAAGGCCTTCAGCCGCTGGCCGCCCTCCGGGCGCGCGGTGATCTTCACGAGCGGGCTCTCGCCGGTCTCGAGCACCGGTCCCCGCCCCTGCTTGGCGCGGCCGACCAGCTCCGCGACCCGGGCGATCGCGGGCGAGCCGAACACCAGGTCCACGTACGGCGCGCGCTCCTGGATGCGGCCCTTCTGCAGCTGCGCCATGCAGCCCATGACCCCGATGACCAGATCCGGCCGCTCGCGTTTCAGGTGGCGCAGCGCGCCGAGCTGGGAGAAGACCTTGTCCTCCGCCTTCTCGCGAATGGAGCAGGTATTGAGCAGGATCAGGTCGGCGTCTTCCGGGCGATCCGTGAGCTCGTAGCGCTCCTGCTTGAGCAGGCCGGCGACGCGCTCGGAGTCGTACTCGTTCATCTGGCAGCCGTAGGTGATCAGGTGGAGCTTGGACATCAGAGCGCGGACCTCGGAGCAAAATTCCGCATGATTGTTCGGGACTTACGGTAACACCCGGCCCCCGGCATGTCAAACAACCGGCGACGGGTCAGACGGTCTCCTCGAAGACTCCGATGCGGCGGAACTTCTCGTGGCGCTCCTCGACCAGCTCGGCTTCCGACTTGGACTTGAGCTGCCAGAGCTGATCGCGCAGGGCGGCCCGCAGGCTGGCCGCGGCGGCCTCCCAGTTGCGGTGGGCACCCCCCACCGGCTCGGGCACGATCGCGTCGATCACGCCCAGCTTCAGGAGGTCGGGCGCGGTGACCCGCATCAGCTCGGCCGCCTCGGGGGCCTTGGCCGCGTCGCCCCACAGGATCGCCGCGCAGCCCTCGGGCGAGATCACCGAGTAGATCGCGTACTCGAGCATCAAGACGCGGTTGCCGACCCCGATCGCGAGCGCGCCGCCGCTGCCCCCTTCCCCGGTCACCACGCAGATCACCGGCGTGGGCAGGCCCGCCATCTCCCGGAGGTTGCGGGCGATCGCCTCGGCCTGCCCGCGCTCCTCGGCCCCGAGCCCCGGGTAGGCGCCCGGCGTGTCGATGAACGTGATGATGGGCTTGCCGAACTTGGCCGCGAACTGCATCAGCCGGAGGGCCTTGCGATAGCCCTCGGGATGCGGCATCCCGAAGTTGCGCGCGATGTTCTCGCGGGTGTCGCGGCCCTTCTGGTGGCCGATCAGCACCACCGGCTCGCCGTCGAAGGTGGCGAGGCCGCCCACGATCGCCTTGTCGTCGCCGAACACGCGGTCGCCGTGCAGCTCGACCCAGTCCTCCAGCAGCAGGTTGACGAGGTCGAGGGTGTGCGGGCGCTTGGGGTGCCGGGCGATCTGGGCGCGCTGCCAGGCGGTCAGGCCCGCGTAGACGCGCTGCTGCTGGCGGGCG
>DATFUK010000068.1:0-3258 GCA_035260865.1 Candidatus Methylomirabilota bacterium
CCCGCCGCGACCGCCGGCCAGGTCGGACGGGCCCTAGTGGCCGCGCGGAGCGCCCGTCCGCCCGCGCTCGGGCAGCCGGAGGCGATCGTGGCACCGCTGGCGATCACCGAGGACGATCGCGCGGCGCTCGCGCGGCTGGAGAACGCGATCGACGCCCGGATCGACGCGGCCCTGGTGCTGGCGGATACCCTCTACGTAACCCAGACGAAGGTGGTGGCGAGCATGGTGGCGGTCGGCATCGGCGTCCTCGTGGGCACGATGCTGGGGCGGCCTTGGTGGGTGGGGCTGTTCATCGGATTGGTAGCGGTGCCCCTGGCCCCGGTCGCGCACGACGCGGCGACGGCGCTGCAGGAGGCGGTCAAGGCGGTCCAGGCGGTGAAGCGGCGATGAGCACCTACGTCCTCGACCTGCGCGAGCGCGACGTCGGTGGCGCGGTGACCAGCGGCCACCTGTACGTGGATGACGACCTCGGCCTCCTCGACGCCGACGGGCCCGCCCTGCCCGCTTTCACCGCGCTCACGCGCGGCCGCGACGTCGTCCTGCTGCTGCACGGGTACAACACCACGCGGCCGGCGGGCCTGGATTCGCTGACGCGCTTTGGCCGATTCCTCGAGGTCGCCGGGACCACCGCGCTCATTGTCGCCGTACTGTGGCCGGGGGACGGCTGGGCGAAGGCCCTGACCTATCCCTTCGAGGGCCGGGATGCCGACGACTCCGCCGCATCGCTGGTCACGTGGATCAAGAACCACGTGGACCACACCGCCCGGATCTCGCTGGTCGCGCACAGCCTCGGCTGCCGGGTGGCGATGCGCGCCGCCCAGCTCCTCGCCGAGGCGGCCGCCGCAGCGGTGCCCGCTCTCGGCCGCGTGTGCCTCATGGCCCCCGCGATCGACAACGACTGCCTCGGGCGGGACGGGATCACGTGCTATCGCCTCGGCACGCTGGCCACGGAGCGGCTGGCGGTGCTCGCGTCCGCAGACGATCGCGTCCTGGGGTTCGCGTTCCCGCTCGGCGACCTCGCGCAGACCGTCCTCTTCGGCGGGCGCTGGGGCCGCGCCCTGGGCCTGACCGGCGTGAACGAGCGCAACCCGGACGTCCTGGCCCGGATCGAGCACGTCCCCCTCAGCAAACCCGGCCGGAAGATCGACCACAGCGACTACCTGGGCGTGCACGGCGCGGACGTCCACACCATCGCCCAGGCGGATGAGTTCGTAGCGAGCTTTCTCGGGAGCGCCCCGGCGCCGCACGTCTGGCTGGCCGCCCTCTAGCCGGGGATCTTCGCGAGCCGCGCCCTTGACTTGTCGCGCGGCGCTACCGAATACTCGCCGCAGATGAGCGCCGATCTCCTCCTCCAGCACGTCCGCCCGATGGCGGGCGCCCCCGTGGACGTGCTGGTCACCGGCGGCGCGATCGCGCGCGTGGCGGCCGGCCTCGCGGCCCCCGCGGGTGTCCCGGTGATCGACGGCGGCGGCGGCGTCCTCCTCCCGGGCCTCGTGGACGCCCACATGCACCTCGACAAGACCTTCTGGGGCCTGTCGTGGCGGCCGCACGAGGCCGGGCCCACCACGCTCGAGCGCATCGAGAACGAGCGGCGCCTGCGGCGGGAGCTCCGGCTGCCCGCCGACGTGCAGGCGGAGCGGCTGGTGCGCCAGGCGGTGAGCCGCGGCACCGTGCACATCCGGACCCACGTGGACGTGGACACCGAGGTCGGCCTGCGCAACTTCGAGGGCGTGATGACCGCGCGCGGCCGGCTCCGCGACGCGGTGTCGATCCAGGTGGTCGCGTTCCCCCAGAGCGGCGTGGTCAGCCGGCCGGGCACCGCGGACCTGCTCGAGCGCGCGGTGAAGGACGGCGCCGAGCTGATCGGCGGCGTGGATCCCAGCGGGATCGATCGGGACGCGAAGGGCCAGCTCGACGTGATCTTCGGGATCGCGGGGCGCTACGGCGCAGGCGTGGACATCCACCTCCACGACCCGGGCGAGGAGGGCGCCGCGCAGATCCGCATGATCGCCGAGCGCACCCGCGCGCTGGGCCTCGGCGGCAAGGTGGCGGTCAGCCACGCCTTCTGCCTGGGCATGGTGGACGAGCCCGAGGCCGCTCATCTCATCGACCTGCTTCGCGAGGCGCGCATCGCGATCATGACCACCGCGCCGGGCGACCGGCCCACCCCGCCGGTGCGGCGCCTCCGCGAGGCCGGCGTCGCGGTGGGCGCGGGGTCGGACGGCGTGCGGGACGCGTGGACGCCCTTCGGCAATGCGGACATGCTCGAGCGCGCGATGCTGATCGCGTACCGTAACGGCTTCCGGACCGACGCGCTGGTCCACGCCGCGCTCGACGTGGTCACGCACGGCAACGCGGCGGTGCTCGGCCTCGACCGCTACGGCCTCGCGGTCGGCGCCCGCGCCGATCTCGTGGTGCTGCCGGGCGAGACGCTCGGCGAGCTGGTCGCGATGCGCCCGCCCCGCGCCTGCGTCATCAGCGGCGGCCGGGTCATCGCCCGGGATGGGCAATGCGTTCTCTGAGGGCCCTCGCGGGGGCTCTCGTCACCCTCTACCTGCTAGGAGCCTGCGCCACCATGGCACCGATCTCTCCGGCTGTCCGCTCCGACTTCGCCCCGACCGGCACGATGCGCGTCGGGATCAACCACGGCAATCTGGTCCTCGCCCAGAAGAACGCCACCACCGGCGAGGTCAAAGGCGTCGCGGTGGACCTGGCCCGCGAGCTCGGCCGCCGGCTCGACGTGCCGGTCGAGCTGGTCCAGTACGGCTCGGCCGGTCAGATGACCGATGCGCTCGCGACCGGCGCGTGGGACGTGGCCTTCCTCGCCCGGGAAGCCGGACGGGCCGGTGAGATCGGCTTCACCGCGCCGCATCTCCTGATCGAGGGCACCTACCTGATCCCGGCCGGGGCTCCCTACACCCGCGTCCCCGACGTCGATCGCACCGGCGTGCGCATCGCGGTCTCGGAGAAGAGCGCCTACGACCACTTCCTCACCCGCAACATCAAGAGCGCCACCCTGGTACGCGCACCGGGCAACAGCGCCGGGGTCGGCCTCGTGCAGGGCGGCAAAGCCGATGTGATCGCGGGCGTGCGCCAGCTCCTTCTGATGGACCAGGCCAAGCTCCCAGGCTCGAAGGTCCTCGACGACCGCTTCATGGTCATCGAGCAGGCCATGGGCCTGCCCAAGGGCCGCGACGCGGGCCTCGCCTACGCCAGGCAGTTCATCGAAGAGATGAAAGCCTCCGGCTTCGTCGCCCA